>CAZCVS010000467.1:0-2588 GCA_964501845.1 uncultured Iamiaceae bacterium | reverse complement strand
TGGAGTTGGCCCGGTTGAGGATGAGGTGGATCTTGTTCATCGGCGTGTTGAGCAGTCGGAGGGTCTGCAGGCCGATCTTCACGTTCTTGATGTTCGGGATGTCCATGCCGGCCACGAGGAGCACGTCGTCGCTCTCCTCGATGAGGCCGAGGACGACGTCGTTGAAGTAGGCCGGGGTGTCGACCACGACGTAGCTGCAGAACGTGCGCAGGAGCCGGATGATGGCGTTCATCTGCTCGGCGCCGATCTGGTCGGCGAAGGCCGGCTCCAGCGGAGCCGGCAGGACCTTGAGCCCCGACGGCTGGTGGGTGGCGAGGAGGCTCTCGAGGAAGCCGACGTCGAGGCGGTCGAATGATCCGACGGCGTCGACGATGGTGTGCTGCGGGGCCAGCTTGAGCATCACGGCGATGTCGCCGAACTGGAGGTCGGCGTCGACGAGGGCGACGGGGCCATCGGCTCGCTGGGCGAGGATCACGCCGAGGTTGGTGGCCAGCACCGACTTGCCGGCTCCGCCCTTGGTGGAGAACACGGTGATGACCCGGCCGCCGACGCTGGGCTCGTCTTCGGGGGTCGGCGGGGCGATGGTGCCCACGGAACCGGCCGGCGAGGATCCGACGAGGCTCTGGCTGACCCGGCGGACGGCCTCGTTGAGCTGACCCGTGTCGACCGGGGCGCCCAGCACATCGCGAACACCGGAGCGCATCGCTCGCTGGAACACCTCGGTGGAGAGGTCCTCGGCGATGAGGATGGCCCCGACATCGGATCGCCGGGCGAGCATGCCCTCGGCGCCGGTCACCCCGGGGACCAGGGCGCACGACGGTCCGAGCACCAGCAGGAACGGCGAGGTGAAGCGGTCCTCCACGCCGTCGAGGCTCTCGAGGGCGATGGCTCGCTCCCCCAGCTGCATCGAGAGCCGGCTGCGGACCGACGGATCGGCCTCGACCACCACGATCGGCATGGAGCTGTCAGAAGTGGGGAACGTCGACATGGCCCTCGGAGCTTGCGTTGGTCCGCTTGGGGGCGGATCTTCCGCCCAAAGGTACTCGCTCATGATCGTGGTCCGAACCTGGAGGGGGAGGTGGATGGCTGCACGGGAGGGTCAGCGACGGCGCGCATCCCAGGGGGTCAGTTGGAGCTCTTCGCCCCGTCAGGCCCGTAGGGGGTGAGGATCCTCGGGTTGTCCGAAGGGAGCGTCGACAGGTCGGGCTCACCGGTCGGCTGGGGCTGGTAGTCCTTGGACACCAGGGTGAGGTACAGGCACTCGGGCGGCACCGACAGGAGGTTCTGGGCGGCCTCCGGCGGCACGATCATGGTGATCAGGCCCTTGTTCACCGGAGCAGCCGGCGCCGGCGCCTCGCCACCCTCGACGGGTGCCGCGGCTGCGGCGTTCGCATCGCCGGCGGTGAGGTAGTCGACCGCCAGGATCTGGACCTTCTGGTAGAGGAAGCGGGCGTTCGTGGGAGGTAGGGACCCACCCGCCGCCTCGCCGTCGGGGGCACCGACGGACGTCGAGCACAAGACGTGGGCCACCATGACGTTCACGTAGTCGCCCGGCACGATCAGGTTGTTCACGCCGCGGACCGCATCGACGTTCAGCGTGTAGGTGGTCTGGTCCTGGTTCTGGATCTTGATGAGGTTGTCGGCGAAGGACAGCGCCGCCTCGGGGTCGCTGGGCTCGACGAACATGTCGGCGACCACCACTTGGTTGGCGACGAGGTCGCCCTTTGCGACGCGGCCCGAGATGTCATCGAGGCTCACGATGGCGTTGGCCGGCTTGAACTTCTTGGGGATGCTCTCCTCCACGATGGAGGCCTGGGCCACCTGACCGCTCGTCCCCCGCGGGATCGGCGCCTTCACGAGGAAGACCTTGACGCGCTCGGCGTCGTTGTAGGCCTGGTCCTGGATGCCCCCGACGTAGTTCCAGACGAGGAACGACGCGAGCGCACCGATGGCGATGGCGGCAATCAGAATGAGTGTCCGGCGTTGGCTCACCGTGAACCCCTTGCAGGTTGGGAGCACTCCGAGGTCGAAGTGCTGCGACAGGTTCTCTGTCGGCCGGACTCCCGTCCGGCGCAAGGGTTTCGGTTCGATTTCTGGTCCGGACGGCCCACTGCCGCCTTCGGACGTGCCCGGACGCGACGGTGCCCCGCCCGGGGGCGGGGCACCGTCGGTGTCGTTGCGACGCTGGGTGCGTCAGGCCTCGGCGGGCGCCTCGGGCTCGGTGGCCTCGGCCACGGGCTCGGGCTCGGCTGCGGCCTCGACGTCAGCAACCTCGACGTCAGCAACCTCGGCCCCAGGGGCCGGGGCGTCGGCGGCGAGCGCCTCGGGGTGCTCGGCGTAGTACTCGGCCCACGCCTCCTGGGCTTCGGTGGACTCGCCACCGATGAAGTTGCCCTCTTCGTCGTACGCGTGCTCGCCGAAGTGCTCCTGGTACTCGGCGGACACGGTGCCGCCCTCGGCCGCCTGCTTGATGGAGAGGCTGATCCGGCGGCGCTGGAGGTCGAGGTCGATGATCTTGACCCACAGCTCCTCACCGGGGGTGACGACCTGCTCGGGGAGGTCGACGTGGTGCGCCGACATCTCCGAGA
>CAZCVS010000466.1:0-2590 GCA_964501845.1 uncultured Iamiaceae bacterium | reverse complement strand
TGGCGCCGAACCCCTTCACCTTGCGGCCGGTGCAGTGGCCCAAGATGTCGACGTGGGGGCTGGCCACGGCGAGCAGCATCCGCTCGGTCATGTGCTCGGGCTCCATGCCGAGCTTGGAGTGGACCGACGCCACGACGATGTCGAGCCGGTCGAGCAGGTCCTCGTCCTGGTCGAGGGCGCCGTCGAGGAGGATGTCGACCTCGATGCCCGTCAGGATGCGGAACGGTGCCAGCTGCTCGTTGAGCTCGGCGATCTCGTCGAGCTGAGCGAGCAGGCGGTCCCGGTTGAGTCCGTGGGCCACGGTGAGGCGGGGCGAGTGGTCGGTCATCACGAGGTACTCGTGGCCGAGGGCCATGGCGGCGCGGGCCATGGTCTCGATCGACGCCCCGCCGTCGCTCCAGGTGGAGTGGGCGTGCAGGTCGCCCTTGATCGCGGTGCGCAGGTCGGCGCCGTCGCCGAGGGGGATCACCGTCTCCGCCTCGAGCTTGGCGATGCGGTCGGGGACCTTGCCGGCGAGGGCCTGCTTGATGACCTCGCCGGTGCTGGCGCCGACCGCCGGCAGGTCGAGGAGGGTGTTGGTGGCGACGCGGCGCTCGAGCTCTCCCGGTGGCAGCTGGGCCACGACGTCGGCCGCCTTCAAGAACGCGGCGGTCTTCTGCGACGGCAGCAGGCCGCGGTCTTGGAGGTAGGCCACGCGCAGGAGCGCTTCGAGGGGATCCATCCCTGGCGAGGGTAGCGACGCAACGGACTGCGGACACCGGAGGTTGCGCCGCTACCGTCGCCTCTCGTGCAGTTCCGGGCGATCGCCACCGATCTCGACGGCACCCTCCTGCGGACCGACAAGTCCGTCTCGCGGCGTACCCGGGAGGCGGTCGACGCGGCCGAGGACGCCGGGCTGCTGTTCATCATCGCCACCGGCCGCCCGCCGCGGTGGATCCCGCCGGTGATCGAACAGCTCGGCGAGCGCGGGCTGGTGGTGTGCGCCAACGGGGGCTCGGTCTACGACCCGGCGCGCCACGAGATCGTGGCCCGCACCGACATCCCCGCCGAGGTCGCGCTGTCGATCATCGACGCGGTCGAGGCCGCGTTCCCGGACGCCGTGCTCGGGGTGGAGCAGGGCTTCGAGTTCGCCGCCGACACCTCGATCGAGCGGACCGACTTCGCCCTGCTCGAGAGCTGGAAGCTGGGCGGCATGCGGGTCGGGCCGATCCGCGACTTCGTGACCCAGGGCGTCACCAAGCTCATCGTCCGCCTGCCCGACGACACCCCCGCCGGCACCGCCGCCGCCGTGCAGGAGCTGCTGGGCGACCAGGCGCTGGTCACCCACTCGACCACCGAGTCGTTCCTGGAGCTGTCGCGCCCCGGCGTGCACAAGGCGTTCACGGTCGAGCGGCTGCTGGTGGAGTCGGGCATCTCGCCGCACGAGGTGGTGGCCTTCGGCGACATGCCCAACGACCTGGCCCTCGTCGAGTGGGCGGGGCTGGGCGTCGCCGTGGCCAACGCCCACCCCCGATTGCGGGAGGCGGCCGACGAGGTCACCACCAGCAACGATGACGATGGCGTCGCCGTCGTGATCGAGCGCATCCTCAGCGGGCTCTGACCGCGCGTGGTCCTCGCCACCGTCTTGGCGCTCAGCGCCGCATGCCTGCACGCCACGTGGAACCTCATCCTCAAGCGGGCGCCCCACGAGGACCGCGACCTGACCTCCTGGGGGCTGTTCCTGTTCGGCGCCCTCATCGTGACGCCGCCGATGATCGCCATGGGCGGGCCGGGGCTCGACGCCCTGCCGTGGCTCGTCCTCTCGGGGCTCGTGCACATGGCGTACATCGCCGGTCTGGTGGGGGCCTACCGCCACGGCGACTTCTCGCTGGCGTACCCGCTGGCTCGTGGCGGCGGCGCGCTGATCGCCGCGGTCGGCGGATCCATCCTGCTCGGCGACGTGCTGAGCATCCCCGAGTGGATCGCGGTCGCCGTCGTCACCGGGGGTCTGATCTCGCTCGTCGGTCCCGGCATCCACCGGCCGACACTTCGCGACGCGGCGCTCACCGCGATGGCCATCGGCAGCTACACGGTCATCGACGCCCACGCCTCGCGCCTGGCCACGAGCGGCCTCGCGTACGGCCTGGCCACCACCACGGCCGCCGCCATCGGCGTCTCGATCCACTTCTTGGTGCGGGGCCGGGGCCCGGCCCTCGTCGCGGCCTTCCCGGCGGCCTGGCGCAGCTGGGCCGCGGCGGGCGGCTGCCTCGCCGTCGCCTACGCGCTGGTGGTGGTGGCGATGCGCTACGCGCCGGTGGGCTACGTCGCCATGCTCCGCGAGTCGTCGGTCGTGCTCGGTGCCGCCGCCGGCTGGCTGATCCTGAAGGAGCCCCTCGGCGCCAAGCGCCTGGTCTCGTCGGTCGTGATCCTCGTCGGCCCCCTCGCCCTCGTCGCCCCTTCCCTCTGACCCACCCAGATCGAACTTTCGACGTTCGTGGTTGCACAGCAACCGTTCGCGTCGAAAGTTCGCTCGGGCTCGTGTCGACGTCGGCGACTGGCTTCGGGGTGGGGGAGGGGTGGCCGGTAGCGTGCGGCGCAATGGAACGCTTCG
>CAZCVS010000465.1:0-2593 GCA_964501845.1 uncultured Iamiaceae bacterium | reverse complement strand
GAGGACAGGCGATCGACACCAGCGTCGGACCCATCGGCGGCCAAGCGCTGCTCGAAGGGGTCATGATGCGGCGCGGCCAGTCGTGGGGCGCCGCCGTGCGCCGACAGGACGGTTCGATCGGCACCACCAACCGGGTCCTGCCCCCCAGCCTGAACAAGTGGCGATCGGTACCGCTCGTGCGGGGCGTCATGGCCCTCGGCGAGACCGCCGCCCTCGGCACCAAGGCCACCATCTGGGCCGCTCAAGAGCGCGGCGACGAGAGCGGCGACGGCTACACCCGCAAGGGGCTGGCCGCCACCGTGGCGATCGCCATCATCGGGGTCATCGGGATCTTCGGCCTGCTGCCCGCCGTGCTGGTGAAGCTGGCCGGCATCGACGGGTCCATCACCTTCCCGCTGGCCGAGGGCGTGATCCGTCTCGGCATCCTCGTCGGCTACCTCGCCCTCCTCGGCCGCTCGCCGCAGGTGAAGCGGGTCTTCGCCTACCACGGCGCGGAGCACATGACGATCCACGCCTTCGAGCACCGCATCGCCCTCGTCCCCGACGAGATCCGCCAGTTCAGCCGCCGCCACCCCCGCTGCGGCACGGCGTTCCTGCTCGTGGTCGTGATCACGACGATGTTCGTCCACGCCTTCATGGGCCACCACAGCTGGCAGTGGCTCGTGCTCGGGCGCATCCTCGGCCTGCCGCTCGTCGCTGGGATCGCCTACGAGCTCATCCGCTTCGCCGGCCGCCACCAGCACCAGCTCATCGGCCGGCTGATCATGGCTCCCGGCTCCTGGCTCCAGGGCATCACCACCGCCGAGCCCACCGAGGACATGATCGAGGTGGCCGTCGCCGCCCTCGAGGCCACCCTCGCCGCCGAGCCCCTCGCCCCGGGTGCCGAAGCCACCGAACCGACCGTCGCCGATCTCGAGGCCACCTTGGCCGCCGGGACCGCCCGATGACCGTGTCGGCCACCCACCGGACGCACCGGCGAGGCCACCGCCCGTCGAGCGCCCACCCGGTGCCGCCGGCAGCCGATCTGGTCACCCGCCTCGTTGCCGAGGGCAAGATCGCTCCGGTGCCCGCCCCGGCGATCACCGAGCCATCGGCCACTCGGGTCGAGCAGCTCAGCAACCGCCGCACCCTGGTGCTCGGTCTGTCCGGCATCACCATGATCGTCGAGATCTTGAGCATCGCCGAACTGGTGCCAAAGCTCTGGATCGGCGGTCTGCCGCTCTCGTTCTCGCTGCTGCCCGCCATGGCACTGGGGCTGGCATGCGGGTCCCGGCTGCTCGGCCGCTCCGGCATCCGCCGGGCCGCTCAGTGGTTCTGGGTCATCGCCGGCCTCCTGCTCGCCGGGCTCACCGTGCTGTGCTTCCGGGAGGGCCGCATCGATCTGGTCCCCGCGCTGTTGCTCGCCGCCCTCGACGAGGAGCTCGTCTACCGCCTCGCGATCCCGGCGGTCATCGCCGCGTCCCTGCGCCTCGGCAACGTGCGCCCCAACGCCGCCCGCATCGCCGGCCTGGCGGCGGCGGGTCTGTGGTTCTGCCTGCTGCCCGGCCACCTGGACCAGATCACCTCGCCCGCCGGGTTCCTCCCCTACGTCTCCTTCTCCACGCTGGCGGCCTTCATCGTCTACCGCTCCGGCTCGATCCTGCCACTGGCCATCGGCCACGCCATCGCCAACCTGCTGACGCTCCTCATGTTCGGCGACGCCGTCACGGCCAACGCCCGCTCCCTCGGCATCGCCTCGGTCCTGTGCCTGCTGGTGCTCGCCTACGGCCGGCCCCGGCGCCTCACCGTCGGCGACGACGGCGGCCTGGTCGACACCCAGACCGGCCTCTCGGTCGCCGCCATCGACCTGCGCGACGGCCAGCCGGCCCTCGTGGAGCTGGCCGACGGCCGCTACCTCCCGGTCCACGCCGACATGGTCCTGCCGCACGAGGTGGCCGTCCAAGGCCTTCCCGACGCTCCCGCTGATCTCCACCCTGGGCGAGCTTCCTGACAGAACTTGCCTTCGTGCCGGTCCGGCGTGCATCCGCTCAGAGGGAGGGGGCGTACGTCGGGCCGGGTGGAACTACTTCTTGAAGTTCTCCCAGTAGCGGGAGGGGGTTGGACCGCGCTGGCCCTGGTATTTGGAGCCGACGGCGGCGGACCCGTACGGGACATCGGCCTCGGTGGTCATCATCAAGAAGCTGATCTGGCCGATCTTCATGCCCGGGTACAGCGTGATGGGCAAGGTGGCGATGTTGCTGAGCTCCAGGGTCACGTGGCCGTCCCAGCCGGCGTCGATGAACCCGGCGGTCGAGTGGATCAGCAGGCCGAGGCGGCCGAGGCTGGACTTGCCCTCGAGCCGGCCGACGAGGTCGGTGGGCAGCTTGATCCGCTCGGCGGTCGACCCCAGGACGAACTCGCCCGGGTGGAGCATGAAGCGGGACTCCGGCTCATCGCGGATCTCGACCAGCTCGGTGAGCTCCTCGAGGTTCTCCTTCACGTCGATGATCGGCGTGGTGTGGTTGCGGAACACCCGGAAGTAGCGGTCGATGGTCAGGTCGACCGACGACGGCTGGATGCACGACTCGTCGAGCGGGTCGATCTCGATGCGGCC
>CAZCVS010000464.1:0-2598 GCA_964501845.1 uncultured Iamiaceae bacterium | reverse complement strand
AGGCCTTCGAGCATGAACGGTATTCGGATGAACCAGTTGGTGGCGCCGACGAGCTTCATGACCTCGATCTCTCGGCGTCGGGCGAACATGGCGGTGCGGATCGTGTTCAAGATGAGCAGGGTCGAGGCGGCCAGCAGGAACGCGGCGGAGAAGAAGAGCAGCTTGTTGACGAAGTCGGTCATGCCCTTCATCTGCTTGATGACGTCCGTGGCCGCTCGGACCTCGAACACGTTGGGCTGCTTGCGGTAGTAGTTCACGAGCCCTTGGACCGTGGCCACGCTGGAGTCCTTGGGGCGGACCCGGAAGCTGGTCGGCAAGTCGGCGGGGCGCACGTTCTCGAGCATCGTCTTCTGGCCCTTGAACAGCTGCTTGAAGTCGGCGTAGGTCTTGTCCCGGTTGATGTAGGTGGCCTTGGCGATGCCAGGGTTCTCCTCGAGCGACGTGCGGACCTCGGCCAGCTGCGACTCCGATGCCTCGGGCTCCACGTAGACGATGAACTCGACGCCGTCTTCGAACTGGCGGGTCAGGTTCTGGGCGCCCTGGCGGACCAGGACGGTGGCCCCGACGATGGAGAGCGAGATGAAGACCGTGAGGACCGACGCGACGGTCAGCGTGATGTTGCGGGTCAGGTTCGCCGCGGTCTCGCGGACGACGTAGTTGCCGTTGATGGCCATGAGGTGCCTCGTTACTCGTAGACGCCGCGGGCCTGGTCGCGGATGATCGAGCCGCGGTCGAGCTCGATCACGCGGCGCCGCATGGTGTCGACGATGCTGCGGTCGTGGGTGGCCATCACCACGGTGGTGCCGGTGCGGTTGATCCGGTCGAGCAGGCGCATGATGCCGACCGAGGTGGCCGGGTCCAGGTTGCCGGTGGGCTCGTCGGCCAAGAGGATCAGCGGCCGGTTGACGAAGGCCCGGGCGATGGAGACCCGCTGCTGCTCGCCGCCGGAGAGCTCGTCGGGGTAGTTGCGCTGCTTCTTGGCCAGGCCGACCAGCTCGAGGATGGCCGGGACCTGGGTCTTGATGACGTGCCGGGGCCGCCCGATGACCTCGAGGGCGAAGGCCACGTTCTCGTAGACGCTCTTGTTCGGGAGGAGCTTGTAGTCCTGGTAGACGCTCCCGATGTTGCGGCGCAGGTAGGGGATCTTCCACGAGCTGAGCTCGCCGATGTCCTTGCCGGCGACGTAGATGTGGCCGGCCTGGGGCTGCTCCTCCCGGTTGAGCAGGCGGATCATCGTGCTCTTGCCCGATCCGGAAGGTCCTACGAGGAACACGAACTCGCCCTTGTTGATCTCGCAATCGGCCTCCCGGAGGGCGACGACATCGCCCTTGAAGACCTTCGAGACGTTTTCGAGCTTGATCATTCCGTGGGGACCCCGGGGTCGGTCAGTGTGCTTGCTCCCTCGCCGGCCGGCGGCCGAGCACCAGTCGACGTTACCGCAGGGGTCTCTCGGTTCCGCGGCACCCGGTACCGATCCGTAGCCGGGCGGGGGCGGGCGACAGTGGCGTCAGGCGTCGAGGGCCTGGGTGCGCTGCCAGCGGAGGTAGGCCTCCATGAACTCGTCGAGGTTGCCGTCGAGGACGCCGTCGACGTTGCCCGTCTCGTGCTCGCTGCGCAGGTCCTTGACCATCTGGTAGGGCTGCATCACATAGGAGCGGATCTGGGAGCCGAAGCCGACGGAGTGCTGCACGCCTCGGATGGCGTCGAGCTCCGCCTGGCGCTCCTGGCGCTGCAGCTCGGCCAGCTTGGCCTTGAGGTACTGCATGGCCTTGTCCTTGTTCTGGTGCTGGCTGCGCTGGTTCTGGCAGGTCGTGACGACGCCCGTGGGGATGTGCGTGAGCCGCACCGCGGAGTCCGTCACGTTGACGTGCTGACCGCCCGCGCCCGACGAGCGGTAGGTGTCGACCCGCAGGTCCTTGTCCTCGATGACGATGTCGGGGACGTCCTCGAGGAACGGCGTGACCTTGAGCGCCGCGAACGCGGTCTGGCGCTTGCCCTGGGCGTTGAACGGGCTCATCCGGACCAGCCGGTGGACCCCGTGCTCGGAGCGCATCAGCCCGTAGGCGTAGCGGCCCTTGACCAGGAACGACGCCGAGGAGATGCCGGCTTCGGACCCGGCCGACACGTTCTCGAGCTCGGTGTCGAGGCCCTTGCGCTCAGCCCAGCGCAGGTACATGCGCAACAGCATGTTGGCCCAGTCCTGCGAGTCGGCGCCGCCCTCGCCGGCTTGGATCTCGGCGATCACGTCGAGCTCGTCGTGCTCCCCCGTGAACAGGCTGCGCAGCTCCAGGTCGCCGAAGTCGGCCGTCAGCGAGACGAGGGCCGCCTCGATCTCCGCGGCGACGGAGTCGTCGTGCTCCTCGCGCGCCAGCTCGGCCAGGGTCTCCACGTCGTCGATGCGCTCGCCGAGCGCGTCGTAGCGCTCCAGGTCGTCGTTGACCGACGACAGCTCGCCGGTGATCTTGCGGGCCTGGTCGGCGTCGTCCCAGAGGTCGGGACGCGATGCCTCCGTCTCCAGCTGAGGCTGGCGGGCGCGCAGCTCGTCGATCTTGAGGTAGGTGGCGGCCTCGGTGTGGCGCTTGCGCAGGGCGCTGATGT
>CAZCVS010000463.1:0-2602 GCA_964501845.1 uncultured Iamiaceae bacterium | reverse complement strand
CCGCGGGCAAGGGCGTCGTCACCCACAACGGCCGCATGATCGAGAACCTCCACGTCGACAACGCCCGGCGCATCCTCGCCGTCGCCGACGCCATCGCCGCCCGCCAGACCTGACTCCCAGGCCTCAAGCAGGCCGCCGAACCAGCCGATGGACGTACCGGGAGCTGACCCTGGACCCATCGCACCGGCGGAGCATCGCGTGAACCACATCCCCCATCCGCACCACCGCACGACGCCACGACGGGGCCTCGCGGTGGTGTTGGCCGTCGTGAGCACACTCGTCAGCACGCTCGTGATCTCCGCCTCCCCGGGGGCCGCTGAACCCGGATCCCCCCTGTGGAGGCTGCCGACCCCGCTGGTGCCGGCCTCGGGCAACTACCTGGCCTTCACCGCCGACCCGTCGGCTGCCACGACGGCGGAGGGCATCCGCCTGGCAACCGATGCCGACACCGACCTCACGCTGAGCGGGTCCAACGGAACGGCCACGCTCACCAGCCGAAACGACCAGTTCTGGTCGCTGCGGGTCGAGATGCCCCGCGGCGTCGACCGCTTCGCCGTCGGTCAGTACGAAGACGCCCACCGGTTCCGTTCCACGACCGCCGGTGTGGACTTCGAAGGCGAGGGCCGAGGCTGCATGTCCGTCGACGGACGCCTGGAGATCATGCGCGCCGACTACAGCGGCCGGACGCTCGTCCGCTTGGCCGGGCGCTTCGAACAGGTCTGCCCGCACGAGACGACCCGGCCCTCCTACGGCGAGTTCTCCTGGAGCGCCGACGCCGTGATCCCACCGGCTCCCAACCCGGTTGCCCCGGTGCCCACGGGTCTGTGGCAGCCACCGCCCGGTGCAGTGCCCACCACCGGCAACTACACGTACGTCAGCGGCTACCTCCCACCCACGACGCCTGCGTCCGGAGACCTGCTCCTCGATGGCGGCGTCGGCTGGCCTGCGGAACCGCCCGATGCTCCGCCGAGCTCTCGACTCGGGTTCGTCGGCATCAGCGGCAACAAGCTGGTGGTCGATGGCACCATCGTCGGTCCGGACCGGGCTGGTGCCCTGCGGGAGGGGCTCTACCGCGACTTGGACGGCCACGAGTACGACAACCCGGTCACGGGTGGCCTCGGCGTCACCGTGAACGGCTACAGCTGCGGCGGGACGGTCGACAGCTGGTTCGCGATCGACGAGCTCACCCGGGTCGGGCGCGAGATCACCCACATCGTCTTCCGGTTCGAGCGGACCTGCGACCACTGGTATGACGAAGAGGGCGTGCACCCCGACGTGGTCCGCGGCCAGGTGCGCTGGGATGCCGCTCCCTCCATCACCGC
Organism: uncultured Iamiaceae bacterium; assembly: GCA_964501845.1. Lineage (GTDB taxonomy): Bacteria > Actinomycetota > Acidimicrobiia > Acidimicrobiales > Iamiaceae > Aquihabitans. The sequence goes on along the minus strand of CAZCVS010000463.1, from coordinate 1,280 downwards.
GATGGATCCGGCAAGCGGGCCCCGTCGGGGCGGCACACCGATCTCGTTCACGGGTGCAGACCTGACCGGTGTCACCTCGGCGACCGTCGGCGGCGTCGATGCCGAGGTCCAGTACAACGACTTCAACCAACTCCGTGTGATCACGCCCCCGTTGCCGCTGGGGCGCCACGACGTGGTGGTCCACGCTGCCGGAGGCACCGCCACCATCGGCGGTGACCAGGGGTTCCTCGTCGTCGAGAACCAGGCGCTGGCGCCCAACGGCGTCGAGGCAACTCCGATGCCGCTCGGCGCCACAGTCTCCTGGACACCGCCCGACGACCTCGGCGACGACGACATCACAGGCGTAGAGGTCGAGCTCTGGAACGCACCGTTCGCCGAGCACAGCCTTCCGGAGGTCACCATCACCGCCACTCCCGGCGACACCTCCGCGGTCGTCGCGCCTCTGCCGGAGGGGCCCCGCTACGTGGCGACGGTGACCTACATCAGCGCGAACGGACGCGGCGACCGGTCATCGCCGACGGACGCCATCGATGTCCTACCCCCCGACGTGACGCCCTTCGACGGGGTGCCGGCGCTCGTCACCCAGCAGTACGTCGACTTCACAGGCCGGGCGCCGACCACCTCGGAGCGAAGTGCCGCGGTCGCCAACATCCGAGCCGGCAAGGTCGCCCCAGAAGGATACGTGGCGTCCATGCGCAACCGACCGGAGTGGGGAGGCGTGCGGGCGCCGATGACCCGGCTGTACTCGGCCTACTTCGGCCGCCTGCCCGACACCGCGGGGCTCACGTACTGGTCGAAGAAGCTGCGGACCGGCACATCGCTCGCCAAGGCCTCCGCCACGTTCGCCGCATCGAGCGAGTTCAAGCGGAAGTACGGCTCACTGTCCAACGGCGCGTTCGTCGACCTCGTCTACCGCAACGTGCTCCACCGCAAGGCCGACCCCTCCGGTCGCACCTACTGGATCCGCAAGCTCAACAGCGGCGGAGCACGGGGGACGGTGATGGTCAACTTCTCGGAGTCTTCGGAGCACGTCCGCAAGATGGCACCCACGGTCGACGCCGTGCTCCTCTACACCGGCATGTTGCGACGGATGCCCTCCAAGGGAGAGTTGCCATCTGCCGCATCCGACTCGGGTCGAGCCGTTGCGCCGGTCTCACCGTCCGGCCCAGTCGCCCTGGCTGAGCAGCTCCGCCGCTCGACCGCCTACGCCGCTCGGTTCTGAGCGGTGTGACAGGCTCCGGCGATGCGCTACCGCCGGATGCCGATCGAGGTGGAGTCGC
>CAZCVS010000462.1:0-2603 GCA_964501845.1 uncultured Iamiaceae bacterium | reverse complement strand
TGCGCGGTGATCTGCGCCGGCGGTGGCGGGATCCCGGTCGCACGCGACGCGGACGGCCGGCTCTACGGCGTCGAGGCGGTCATCGACAAGGACCACGCCAGCGCCCTGCTCGCCCGCCAGCTCGGCGCCGACGTGTTCGTGATGGCCACCGACACCGACGCCGCCTACGTGGGCTTCGGCACGCCCGAGGCGCGGCCGATCCACCGGGCCCGGCCCGACGAGCTCCTCGCCGAGCACGGCAGCGAGTTCGCCGCCGGCTCGATGCTCCCGAAGGTCACCGCGGCGTGCGACTTCGCCCGCCTCACCGGCAAGCGGTCCGTCATCGGCCAGCTCGCCGACATCGAAGCACTCGTGGCCGGCACCGCCGGCACCAACGTCACCAACCAGGAGGACTGAAACCATGGCACTCGGTGTCCACTCAGAGGTCGGCAAGCTGCGCAGGGTCCTGGTCCACCGGCCGGGGCTCGAGCACGCCCGCCTCACCCCCGCCAACGCGGAAGACCTTCTCTTCGACGACGTGCTCTGGGTGGAGCGCGCCGAGCAGGAGCACGACGCCTTCTGCAGCACCATGCGCGACCGCGGCGTCGAGGTGCTCGAGATCGAGCTGCTCCTCGCCGAGGCGCTCGCGGATCCCGCCGCTCGCACCTGGGTCGGCGAGCACATCCTCAACGAGCGCCAGGTCGGCATCGGAGCCTCGACCCGGGCGGTCGAGTGGCTGGGCGAGGCGTCGGGCACCGAGCTCGCCGAGTTCCTCATCGGCGGCATCACCCGGGCCGACGTCGAGCAGGACCTCGGCCTGGTGTGGGAGTCCAGCGACCCGACCGCCATGCTGCTGCCGCCGCTGCCCAACTTCCTCTTCCAGCGCGACCCGTCGTGTTGGATCTTCGACGGCGTCACCTTGAACCCGATGACCAAGCCGGCCCGCAAGCCCGAGACGATGCTGATGGAGGCCGTCTACCGGTTCCACCCGATCTTCGCCACCGAGGACTTCCCGATCTGGCTCGGCGGCGCGGACGAGGACTGGGGCCGGTGCCACGTGGAGGGCGGCGACGTCCAGCCCATCGGCAACGGCACGGTCATGATCGGGATGGGGGAGCGGACCACGCCCCAAGCGGTCCTGATCATCGCCCGTGAGCTGTTCCGCAAGGGGTCTGCCACCCAGGTCCTCGCCGTCAGCCTCCCGAGCTCGCGCAGCTACATGCACCTCGACACCGTCATCACCATGTGCGACCGGGATCTGGTGACCCTGTTCCCCAACGTCATCAACGGCGCCCGCACGTGGACGATCCGACCCGGCGACACCGCTGACGACCTCGTGGTCGAGGAGTGGGACGGCTCGCTGCCCGCCGCCATGGGTGCTGCGCTGGGCGTGAGCGACATGCGGATCATCGAGACCGGCGGCGACTCGTTCGAAGCGGCGCGCGAGCAGTGGGACGACGGCAACAACGTCGTCGCCCTCGAACCCGGTGTCGTCATCGGCTACGAGCGCAACGTCGGCACCAACACCGCGCTGCGCAAGGCCGGCATCGAGGTGCTCCCCATCGCGGGCAACGAGCTCGGCCGTGGCCGGGGCGGCTCCCACTGCATGACCTGCCCCATCGAGCGCGACCCCGCGTTCTAGGACCCGAGAGGACCACCCCCATGGCTCTGAACCTTCGCAACCGCTCCTTCCTCAAGGAGATCGACTTCACCACCGAGGAGATGCGCTTCCTCCTGAAGCTGTCCGCCGACCTCAAGACCGCCAAGTACGCCGGCACCGAGGCGAAGGGCCTCGACGGGAAGGACATCGCGCTCATCTTCGAGAAGACCTCCACCCGGACGCGGGCCGCCTTCGAGGTCGCGGCCCACGACCAGGGCGCCAGCGTCACCTACCTCGACCCGAGCGGCTCGCAGCTCGGCCACAAGGAGTCCGTCGCCGACACCGCCCGGGTGCTGGGGCGCATGTACGACGCCATCGAGTTCCGCGGCAGCGCCCAGCTCGACGTTGAAGAGCTGGCCAAGTACGCCGGCGTGCCCGTCTACAACGGGCTGACGAACGAGTGGCACCCGACGCAGATGCTCGCCGACTTCCTCACGATGCAAGAGGCGTCGCACAAGCCGTTCGAGCAGCTGTCGTACGCGTTCATGGGCGACTGCCGCTACAACATGGGCCGGTCGCTGCTCGTCATGGGCGCGATCATGGGGGCCGATGTCCGGCTCTGCGGGCCCGCGCTGCTGCAACCCCCGGACGATGTGGTCGCGATCGCCCGGGACATCGCCGGTCGGACGGGAGCACGCGTCACGATCACCGACGATCCCGCCGCCGCGGTCGACGGTGTCGACTTCGTCCACACCGACGTGTGGGTGTCGATGGGCGAGGACAAGCACGTCTGGAACGAGCGGATCGAGCTGCTGCGGGACTACCAGATCAACAGCGAGCTCCTGGCCAAGACGGGCAACCCTGCCACCAAGTTCATGCACTGCCTCCCGGCGTTCCACGACAGCAACACCGTGGTCGGCGCCGAGATCATGCGCGAGACCAACATGCCCGAGGGCATCGAGGTGACCAACGAGGTGTTCGAGTCGCCGGCCAGCATCGTGTTCGACCAGGCCGAGAACCGCCT
>CAZCVS010000461.1:0-2605 GCA_964501845.1 uncultured Iamiaceae bacterium | reverse complement strand
ACGGCCTCACCGTGAGCGCCATCGCCAACGGCCACATCGAGGGCCGGGTGTCGCTCCTCGGAGACACGCTCTCGAGGCTCTTCGCCTGACGGTCACCCCAGGGGGATCAGCTCGAACGTGGTGGCCAGTTCGACGCCGAGGCGGGGACCGGCCTCGGTCGCCATGCCCCGGAGGAACGCATCTGGGTCGGTGCCGGTGGTGCCCTCGGGGAGGGCGTCGAGGTAGACGCGGTGGGCCTCGAGCGAGGCGATGCCGCGGTCGAGCGTCTCGGTGATGTCGACGGCGTGGGTGGCCTGGGGCGAGCCGCCGAAGACGGCGAAGCGCACGCCGCTCCACGCATCGCCGCCGGCGCCGACGAACACCCACCGGTTGGCGGCGTCTCGAACGGCGTCCAGCAGGGCCAGGCCGGTGTTGCGGTGGTCGGCGTGGTTGAAGCCGGGGAACCCGAACGTCTCCCGGAAGTTGATCGAGATGACGACCTCTGGGCGGTGCCGGCGGATGGCCGTGGCGAGGTCCCGGCGCAGCCCGACCGACGCCTCGACCAGGCCGTCGGGGTGGGTGAGGAACTCGACGGCGTCGACGCCGACCGCAGCTGCGGACGCCCGTTCCTCGGCCTGGCGGATGCGGGCGCACTCGTCGGGCGGGAGCGAGTCGATGCCAGCCTCGCCCGACGTGACCAGGCAGTAGGTCACGTCCTTGCCCTGCGCCGTCCAACGGGCGATAGCTGACGCCGCGCCGTACTCCAGGTCGTCGGGGTGGGCGACCACGGCGAGGGCGCGGGTCCAGTCTTCGGGGACGGCTTCGAGGTCGGGCATGGCTCCATCCTCGCGTCGTGGTAGTCCTTCCGCATGCCTGAGCCCGAGCCCGTCGTGCACCGCCTCCTCGCCCCGATGGCGGCCACCGTCGCGTCGGTCGCCGTGGCCGAGGGCGACGTGGTCCGGTCGGGGCAGACGGTCGTCGTGCTCGAGGTCATGAAGATGGAGCATCCACTCCAGGTGTTCCTCGACGGGGTCATCTCGCACCTCGCGGTCGCGGAGGGGGAGGCGGTGGTCCAGGGGCAGGAGCTGCTGCGGGTCACGGGCTCCGAACCGGTCGAGGCGCCAGGTCCGCAGACCGTGGAGGCTTCCGGTGCGGCCGACCGGGCTGATCTTGCGGAGCTGGACCGGCGGCGGGCCCTGCTCGGCGACGCGGCTCGGCCCGATGCGGTGGCCAAGCGGCACGGGCGGGGCCAGCGCACGGCGCGGGAGAACGTGGCCGACCTGTGCGACGAGGGTTCGTTCGAGGAGTACGGCGGCTTCGCGTTCGCGGCGCAGGAGGGCCGTCGGGACCGCGAGGACCTCCAGGCCAACACGCCGGCGGACGGGCTCATCACCGGCATCGGCCGGGTCGACGGCCGCCCGTGCGCGGCGATGGCCTACGACTACACGGTCCTGGCCGGCACGCAGGGCCAGCGCAACCATGCCAAGAAAGATCGAATCTTCGAGCTGATCGAGCGGCTGCGCCTGCCCGTCGTCCTCTTCGCCGAGGGCGGTGGTGGACGACCAGGCGATACCGACATGCCGGTCATCGCCGGGCTCGACACCCGGGCGTTCGAGCACTTCGCCCGCCTGTCGGGCCTCGTGCCCAGCGTCGGCATCGCCGTCGGGCGGGTGTTCGCCGGCAACGCCGCCCTGCTCGGGTGCTGCGACACCGTAATCGCCACCGCCGATTCGAACATCGGGATGGGCGGCCCGGCGATGATCGAGGGCGGCGGCCTGGGCACGTTCACCCCCGAGCACATCGGGCCCATCGCCACCCAGGTGGCCAACGGCGTCGTCGACCTCGCGGTGGCGGACGAAACCGAGGCGGTCGCGGTGGCGAAGCAGTACCTGTCGTACTTCGCCGGTCCGACCGACGGCGGCGCCGCTCCCGACCAGGCGCTCCTGCGCGACATCGTCCCGGAGCACCGCAAGACGGTCTACGACGTGCGGCGGGTGCTCGACGGGCTCGCCGACGAGGGCACGGTGCTCGAGCTGCGGGCCGGGTACGCACCCGGGATCATCACCGCCCTCGTCCGTCTCGACGGGTTGCCGGTCGGCGTCATCGCCAACGACCCGGCGGTGCTCGGCGGCGCCATCGACGCCCCCGCCGCGGACAAGGCCGCCCGCTTCCTGCAGCTGTGCGACGGGCACGACCTCCCGGTGCTCTCCCTCTGCGACACGCCGGGCTTCCTGGTCGGCCCGGAGGCGGAGGAGACGGCGCAGGTGCGGCGGTTCTCCCGCCTGTTCATCTCGGCCCAGTCGATGACGGTCCCGATGGTCACGGTGGTGCTGCGCAAGGGGTACGGCCTGGGCGCCCAGGCCATGGCCGGGGGCAGCTTCCGCGCCCCGCTCGCCACGCTGAGCTGGCCGACGGGGGAGTTCGGCGGCATGGGTCTCGAGGGTGCGGTCCGCCTCGGCTTCCGCCGCGAGCTCGACGCCATCGACGACCCGGAGGAACGCCAGGCTGCGTTCGACTCGATGGTCGAGGCCGCCTACCGCCACGGGCAGGCCCTCAACATGGCCGCCCACCTCGAGATCGACGACGTCATCGACCCCGCCGAGACCCGCGACCGCGTCCTGCACGC
>CAZCVS010000460.1:0-2606 GCA_964501845.1 uncultured Iamiaceae bacterium | reverse complement strand
CGAGCGGTGTAGAAGCGGTGAGACATGGAATCGGAGGAAGACCTCGTTCGCCGATCCCGCACCGGGGATCACCTCGCCTTCGCGCGTCTCGTCGACATGCACCAGACCACCGCCCGCCGAGTCGCCACCACCATGATCGGGTCCACCGAGGCCGACGATGTCGTGCAGGACGCGTTCGTCAAGGCGTACACGCGCCTCGGCCAGTTCCGCGACGGGGGCCGGTTCCGGGCCTGGCTGCTCGCCATCGTGGCCAACGAGGCTCGCAACCGCCACCGGTCGAACAGCCGGCGCGCCGACCTGGCGCTCCGGGTGGCATCGGACGAGGGGCGGGGCGGCGAGGGTGCCGGCGGGGAGTCCGACCCTGAGCGGATCCTCGAGGCCGACGCGCGGCGCCAGCAGCTCGCCGACGCGGTGGCGGCGCTGCCGGACCGGGACCGCGAGGTGGTGGCCCTGCGCTTCTTCGCCGAGCTCACCGAGGCCGAGATGTCCGCCGCGCTCGACTGCCCGCCGGGAACCGTGAAGTCCCGCCTCAGCCGAGCTCTGGTGCGGCTGCGGACCTCCCTTGCCGACGAGGTGCGCACGTGAGCACCTCGCCGATCGACCTCACCGACGAGCAGCTCGCCGACGCGCTGCGGGATCTCGGTACCCATCTCGACCTGGGCCCCGCAGCGAACCAGCGGGGCCGTGCCGACCTGGTGGCCGCGGTGCTGGCCGAGCTGCCAGACCGCCCGGCCGATGGGGCGGCGGTCGACGACAAGCGGGGTGTCGACGACGAGCCGGGGATCGGGCGCCGGGCGCCTCGGCTCCTGGTGGCCGCCGCGGTGGTCCTGGTCGTGGTGGCGACGACCCTCGCCGTGGCCCCCGCACGCGAGGCGGTGGCGCGGTGGCTCGGCATCGGCGGAGTCCGCATCGTCCGGATCGAGCAGACCGACCAGACCGACCGGTCCGACGTGAGCGCGCCACCTGCCACGACCGCTCCGGGCCCCGATGCGCCGGTGGATCTCGACGCGGTCGTCCGGCGCCTCCCGTTCGTGGTCCGCCTGCCGGCGACAGACACCGTGGGCGAGCCGCAAGCGGCGGCGGTCGACCCGGCGGTCCCGTCGGGTCTGCTCGAGGTCCGGTACCGGGACGTCACCCTGGTCGCGCTGGCGTCGCAGCCCGGTGGCCAGCCGGTGCTCACCAAGGTGCTGGGACCGGGCACGACGACGCGGCCGGTCCGGGTGGGCGTCGCGTCCGGGCTCTGGATCACCGGGGACCCGCACGAGGTCGCCTTCGTCGACCCCGACGGGGCCTTCCAGGTCGACCGGGTTCGTCGGGCCGGCGACGTGCTGCTGTGGGAGGACGACGGCGTCACCTACCGCATCGAAGGCGCGCCCTCCCTCGAGCAAGCCCTGGTCGTCGCCCGGTCGCTCCGCTGAGCGACGCGGGCGGGAACCTCCGCCGCTCGGCCGGTGTAGAGAGGGCATGGCACACGATCGGTCGACCCGCCACCTCCAAGGCACCCGCCGGTGGGCGGTGCTCCTCGCCTTCGTCGCACTCATCGTCGCAGTGACGGGTGGGTGCGGCACCGAGCAGACGGGGGACCACCATGCGTCCACCGGGCCGGGGGCGGACCACCCCAGCGGCTCGACACCGGAGCCGGACCCCGGACCCCGTGGCGGCCTCGCTCTGGTCGCCACCGAGGGCGGCCTGGCCGGCGTCCCGGTGGGGACCTCGACGCCGACATGGGTGGTCGACGGTGCCGTCGCCGCGCCCGACGGCTCGGCCGTGTTCGCCCTTCAGCGCCTCCCGGAGTCCGAGGGCAGCGCGTACGAGGTGGTGCGCATCGACCCGTCGACCGGTGCCGAGGAGGTCGTCGGCCAGCCGCTCGCCGGCCCCGCCGGGCTCCACGTCGCGGCTGTCGAGCCCGGAGGTGCGCGGGTCGCCCTCGCCGCACCGGGCACCGGCACCGATCGCACCTCGATCATCGACTTCGACACCGAGACCGGCCAGCCGGTGCGGGAACCGGACTTCGAGGGCACGGTGGAGCCCGAGGCCTACTCCGTCGACCGCTCGCTGCTGTTCGCGGCACGCATCTACGACGACCGCTACCACGTGCATGCGCTGGTCCTGGCCGACGGCGAGCAGTGGCCGACCCTCGGGCCGGACAAGACGGTGGACCCCGAGGACATGTACGGCACCGTCGTGCAGGCCGCGCTCAGCCCCGACGGCACCGAGCTCGCCACCTTGTACCGGGATGCGGTGAAGCCCGAGCACACCGCGTTCGTGCACCTGCTCTCGCTCGAGACGGGGACGACGGTGTGCATCGACCTGCACGAGCCCTTCGGCGGTCCCGATCCGGGCCGGGACGCGATCGAGTGGCGGGACGACGGGACGGTCGCCGTGGGCCACCGCGCCGAGGACCCGAGCCGATCCACGACGGCGACGTTCGATCCGAGCGCGATCTGGTCCGGCGAGCCTCAGCCGCACTACCACGCTGACGTGCAGGTCGACCCCGAGGCGCCGGCTCTTCCCGCCGGTGTGGCCGACACGCCCGGCTTCCGCCGGTTCGTCGCCCTGGCGTCGGCTTCGGCTACGCCGTGATGCCGAAGTCGATCGGGACGACG
>CAZCVS010000459.1:0-2610 GCA_964501845.1 uncultured Iamiaceae bacterium | reverse complement strand
TTCGAGCACGAGAACTGTGGTGTCGCCTTCGTGGTCGACATGCACGGCCGTCGCACCCACCAGCTGGTGGAGCAGGGCATCACCGCCCTCGTCCACCTCGACCACCGCGGTGCGTCCGGTGCGGAGACCAACACGGGCGACGGCGCCGGGATCTTGATCCAGGTCCCCGACGCGTTCTACCGCGCCGAGCTCAGCGTCGAGCTCCCTCCGGCGGGTGCGTACGCCACGGGCATCGCCTTCGTCCCCGGCGACGACGCCGATGTCGCCTCGGCGCGGGAGGCCGTCGACAAGATCGTGGCCAGCGAGGGCCTCGAGGTCCTGGGCTGGCGCGACGTGCCCGTCGATGCCAGCAGCCTCGGCTCCGGTGCGCTCGGGGCCATGCCCGCCTTCCGCCAGGTGTTCATCGCCGCCCCCGGAGGCACCGTCTCGGGCCTCGACCTCGAGCGGCGGGTCTACGTGGTCCGCAAGCGCATCGAGCACGAGATCGGCGCCGGAGACCGCCGGATCTACTTCCCGAGCCTCTCGGCGCGCACCATCGTCTACAAGGGCATGCTCACCACCCCGCAGCTGCGGGACTTCTATCCGGACCTCTCCGACGAGCGGGTCGAGAGCGCCATCGCCCTGGTGCACTCCCGGTTCTCCACCAACACGTTCCCGTCGTGGCCGCTGGCGCACCCGTACCGCTACCTGGCCCACAACGGCGAGATCAACACGGTCGAGGGCAACCGCAACTGGATGCGGGCCCGAGAGGCCCTGTTGGCCAGCGACCTGTTCCCCGGTGACATCTCCCGCCTGTTCCCGATCTGCACCCCCGGTGCCTCGGACACGGCCAGCTTCGACGAGGTGCTCGAGCTGCTCCACCTCGGCGGGCGCCCGCTGCCCCACGCCGTGCTGATGATGATCCCCGAGGCGTGGGAGAACCACACCGAGATGGATCCGGCCCGCAAAGCGTTCTACAAGTTCCACGCCTCGCTCATGGAGCCGTGGGACGGCCCGGCCAACGTCAGCTTCACCGACGGCACCGTGATCGGCGCCGTGCTCGACCGCAACGGCTTGCGCCCCGGTCGCTTCTGGGTCACCGCCGACGGCCTCGTGGTCCTCGGGTCCGAGGCCGGGGTGCTCGACATCCCCGCCGATCAGATCGTGCGCAAGGGGCGGCTCCAGCCCGGGAAGATGTTCCTGGTCGACACCGACCAGGGCCGCATCATCGAAGATGACGAGGTCAAGGCCGCCCTGGCCGCCGAGCTGCCGTACCAGGCCTGGCTCGACCAGGGGATCATCGAGCTGGACAAGCTCCCCGAGCGGCCCCACGTGCGCTACCCCCACGGCGACGTCGTCCGGCGCCAGCTCACCTTCGGTTACACGATCGAGGACCAGAAGATCCTCATCGCCCCCATGGCCCGCACCGGCGGCGAGGCCCTCGGCTCGATGGGCACCGACACGCCCATCGCCGTGTTGTCGGAGCGCCCCCGGCTGCTGTTCGACTACTTCGCCCAGCGGTTCGCGCAGGTCACCAACCCGCCGCTCGACGCCATCCGCGAGGAGATGGTCACCAGCCTCGGCGGGACCATCGGGCCCGAGCAGAACCTGCTGGCGCCCGGCCCGCGCTCGTGCCGTCAGATCCAGCTCCCGTTCCCGATCCTCGACAACGACCAGCTGGCCAAGCTCATCCACGTCGAGGAGTCCGTCGACGACTTCCGCGCCGTGGTGATCTCGGGCCTCTACGCCGTCGCCGGCGGGGGTGAGGCCCTCCGCGAGGCGATCGAGTCCGTGCGCCGCCAGGTCGGCGACGCCATCGCGGACGGTGCCAACGTGGTGATCCTGTCAGACCGCGACTCCACCCGCGAGCTGGCTCCCATCCCGTCGCTGCTGCTCACCGCTGCCGTCCACCACCACCTGGTGCGGGAGAAGACCCGCACCGCCGTGGGCCTCGTGGTCGAAGCCGGCGATGCCCGCGAGGTGCACCACATGGCGCTGCTCATCGGGTACGGCGCCGCGGCCATCAACCCGTACCTGGCGTTCGAGACCATCGAGGACATGTCCGCCCGGGGCGCCCTGCCCGAGATCGGGCTGGACTCCGCGGTCAAGAACTACATCAAGGGCGCCGGCAAGGGCGTGCTCAAGGTCATGTCCAAGATGGGCATCTCCACGGTCGCCAGCTACACGGGCGCCCAGGTGTTCGAGGCCGTCGGCCTGGGCCAGGGGCTCATCGACGAGTACTTCACCGGCACCACCTCCAAGCTCGGCGGCATCGGGCTCGACGAGGTCGCCACCGAGGTGGCGCTGCGCCATGCCAAGGCCTACCCGGACCGCCCCTCCGAGCGCGCCCACCGCGAGCTCGAGGTCGGCGGTGAGTACCAGTGGCGGCGCGAGGGCGAGCACCACCTCTTCAACCCGGAGACGGTGTTCAAGCTCCAGCACGCCACCCGCACCGGCCGCTACGACATCTTCAAGGAGTACACCTCCTTGGTCGACGAGCAGTCGACCCGCCTGGCCACGCTCCGCGGCCTGTTCGCCCTCAAGGAGGGGGAGCGGCCCGCGGTCCCGATCGACGAGGTCGAGCCGGTCTCGGAGATCGTCAAGCGCTTCTCCACCGGGGCCATGAGCTAC
>CAZCVS010000458.1:0-2617 GCA_964501845.1 uncultured Iamiaceae bacterium | reverse complement strand
GTCCTGGCGGATGTAGACGAGGGCGGGAAGCCGCTCGAGGTCGAGGGCGCCAGGACCTCGCCGTCGTCGGCACCGCCCAGGGCTGGAACCCGCCGGAGTGGGAGCACCTCGGTGCCCTCGTCGGCAAGGTCAACTCCTGGAGCCACCCGAACCTCCCCGGCAACGGCGACCCCGGCCCCTTCGAGGGCTCCCCGGCCAAGGGCTGAGGCCTACGACTTCGGCGGCAGCCCCCCACGGGTGAGCGCCGCCGCATCGAGGGCGCGGTCCAGGTCGTCGGTGGACACCTCGCCGCTGGCGATCACGAGATCGCGGATCGGCGTGCCGGTGCGCTGGCTCTCCTTGATGAGCTGGGCCGTGCGCTCGTAGCCCAGGAAGGGGTTCAGCGACGTGGCGATGGCGGGGCTGGACTCGGCGTTGGCCCGGCAGCGCTCCACATCGGCCGTGATCTCGACGATGCACCGGTCGGCGAACAGCCGGCTGACGTTGCTCAGCAGGTCGATCGACTCGAGCAGGTTCCGGGCCATGACCGGCATGAACACGTTGAGCTCGAAGTTGCCCTGCGAGCCCGAGAAGGCGACCGTGGCGTCGTTGCCCAGGACCTGGGCGCCCACCTGGGTGACGGCCTCGCACAGGACCGGGTTGACCTTGCCGGGCATGATCGACGAGCCGGGCTGGAGGTCGGGCAGGTGGATCTCGCCCAGCCCGGTGTTGGGCCCGCTCGCCATCCACCGCAGGTCGTTGGCGATCTTGATCAGCGCGACCGCGGCGGTGCGGACCTGGCCCGACGCCTCGACGAGGCCGTCGCGCGACGATTGGGCCGCGATGTGATCGGCGGCTTCGGTCAGGGGAAGGCCGGTCCGCTTGGCCAGCCGCTTGACCACGTCGGCCCCGAACCCCTTCGGCGCGTTGAGACCGGTGCCGACGGCGGTGCCGCCGATGGGCAGCTCACCCAGCCGGGGCAGGGTGCTGCGCAGCCGCCGCACCGACTGCGACACCTGGGTGGCGTAGCCGTCGAACTCCTGGCCCAGGGTGATCGGCACTGCATCCATGAGGTGGGTCCGACCGGCCTTGACCACATCGGCGAACTCGTCGCCCTTGGCGCGCAGGGCGGCCGCGAGGTGCTCGAGCGCCGGGATGAGGTCGGCGACGGTGGCCTCGGTGGCCGCCAGGTGGATCGCGGTCGGGAACACGTCGTTGGACGACTGGCTGGCGTTGACGTGGTCGTTGGGGCTGACCTTGGCCTTGCCCTTGGCGCCCAGGCTCAGGTCGGCGAGGCGGGCGATGACCTCGTTGGCGTTCATGTTCGACGAGGTGCCCGATCCGGTCTGGAACACGTCGACGGGGAACTGGTCGTCGTGGGCACCGGTGGCCACGATCTCGGCGGCCTTGCGGATGGCATCGCCGAGCTTGTCGTCGACGGCCGGCACCTCCCGGCTCTTGGCGTTGACGACGGCGGCCTCGGCCTTGACGAGCGCGAGGGCGCGGATGAGCCGGCGGTCGATGGGCCGACCGGAGATCGGGAAGTTCTCCACGGCCCGCTGGGTCTGGGCGCCCCACAGTGCGGAGGCCGGGACCTGCACCTCCCCCATCGAGTCGTGCTCGATCCGGAACCCGTCGGTGGCTGCCATGGGTTCGTTCTACCTCGGGCCGTCAACGACCACTCGGATGGCCCACCGGCGGGCGGGGGCCGTACCGTTGGCGGCGATGACGGACTTCACCCACACCGAGCTCCTGCCCCTCGGGCCCGACGCCACCACCTACCGCAAGCTCGAGCTCGACCTGCCGAACGATGGCGTGTCGACCATCGAGGCGGCCGGGCACACGTTCCTCCAGGTCGAGCCCCAGGTGCTCACCGCGCTCGCGGCCGAGGCCATGCACGACATCGCCCACTACCTGCGCTCGGGCCACCTCGCCCAGCTGGCGCGGATCCTCGACGACCCCGAGGCGTCGCCGAACGACCGCTTCGTGGCGCTGGACCTGCTGAAGAACGCCAACATCGCGGCCGGGGGCGTGCTCCCCATGTGCCAGGACACCGGCACGGCCATCGTGAAGGGCAAGAAGGGCCAGTTCGTCATCACGGGCGGCGGCGACGAGGCCGCCCTCTCCCGAGGCATCTTCGACACGTACCAGAAGGACAACCTTCGGTACTCCCAGATGGCGCCCCTCACGCTCTGGGAGGAGAAGAACACCGCCACCAACCTGCCCGCGGAGATCAAGATCGCCTCGGTCGACGGCGACGCCTACAAGTTCCTGTTCATGGCCAAGGGCGGCGGCTCGGCCAACAAGAGCTACCTCTTCCAGGAGACCAAGGCCGTCCTCAACCCGGCCGGTCTGCGGAGGTTCCTCGACGAGAAGCTGCGCCTGCTCGGCACCTCGGCCTGCCCGCCGTACCACCTCGCCGTGGTCATCGGCGGCACGTCGGCCGAGTTCGCCCTGGAGACGGCGAAGCTCGCCAGCACCCGCTACCTCGACACCCTCCCCACCGAGGGCTCGGCGGCCGGCCACGGCTTCCGGGACCTGGACATGGAGGCCGAGGTGCTGAAGCTCACCCAGGACTTCGGAATCGGCGCCCAGTTCGGCGGCAAGTACTTCTGCCACGACGTCCGGGTGATCCGCC
>CAZCVS010000457.1:0-2636 GCA_964501845.1 uncultured Iamiaceae bacterium | reverse complement strand
TGCTGTGCCTCGCCCCCGAGAAGGGCCTCGGCATCGACGACCCCGAGTTCCGCGAGAAGGTCGGCGAAGACAAGATCACCCTCTTCCAGCGGTTCGACCAGCAGGACTGAGGGCTCGGTGGGCATCCAGGCCAAGAACCCGAACGAGGACGACGAGGACTTCGAGACGTCGTTTTCGAACGAGCCCATCGACGAGGCGTTCGACGGCGGCCTCGATGCCGCGGTGCTCACCGACGTCGACCACATCGCCATGGTCGTCGACGACCTCGACGAGGCCATCGCCGAGCACCGCGACACGTTCGGGGTTCTCGTCGAGCACCGCGAGGAGGTCCACGACGAGGGCTACGAGGTCGCGTTCCTCGTGGTGGGCGGGTCCACCATCCAGCTGATCGCCCCCACCAGCGACGACTCCGAGTTCGCCGAGTTCCTGACCGAGGGCGGCCCGGGCCTCCACCACATCGGCTACCGGGTCGAGAACTGCTCGGGTGCGATCGAGGCGCTCACCGGCTCCGGCCGTGAGGTCCTCGACGAGGAGCCGGTCCCCGGACCGCGCCAGTCCAAGGTCGCCTACCTGCACCCCGACACATCGTTCGGCGTCTTGGTCCAGCTCGTCGAGCGCTGATCGACCGGTCCCCGAACCACGCGCTTGGGGTGGGTCAGTGGGTGTCGGTGCCCGGTTCCACCAGTTCCACGAGGACGCCACCTGCGTCCTTCGGGTGGATGAAGTTCACGCGGGAGCCGGCGGTGCCGTTCTTCGGGACCTCGTAGAGCAGCCGGACGCCGCGGTCGCGCAGCGTGGCGGACACCGCGTCGATGTCCTCGACCCGGTAGGCCATCTGCTGGATGCCCGGACCGGACTTGGCCAGGAACTTGCCGATGGGCGAGTCCTCGCGCAGCGGGGCGAGGAGCTGGATGCAGCTGCCCGAGTCGCCCACGGCGAGCATCGCCTCGCGCACGCCCTGCTCCTCGTTGACCTCTTCGTGCACGGACTTGAGGTCGAACTTCTCGGCGTAGAACGCCAGGGCTTCGTCGAGGTCGGGCACGGCGATGCCCACGTGATCGATGTGGGTGAACATGGGGTGCATTCTGCCCGGAGGCAGCGCCTCCGGACACATGGGCCGCCCAAACTCGTGTCGCGCTTCCCGTCGGAGCCTGCGAAGCTGCACCGGTGGGGGACCAGGCGGCGCTTCAGGTGGACGGGGTGGTCAAGCGCTACGGCGACCACACGGCGCTGCACGGGGTCAGCCTCGAGGTCCGTGCCGGGGAGGTGTGCGGGCTGCTCGGCCCCAACGGTGCCGGCAAGACGACGCTGGTGTCGATCATCGCCGGGCTGCGCACGCCCGATGCCGGCCGGGTCCTGGTCGGCGGGCTCGACATCGCCGAGCACGGACCGACGGCCCGCCAGTCGGTCGGGCTCGCCGGCCAGCACACCGGGATCTACCCGACCGTCACGGTGCGGGAGAACCTCGAGCTGTTCACCCGCCTCGCGGGCTACTCCGGCGCGGGTATCGCCACCCGCCTGGAGGAGGTGGCCGAGGTGGTCGAGCTGACCCACCTCCTCGACCGCCAGGCCCGCAACCTCTCCGGTGGCGAGCAACGGCGGCTCCACACCGCGATGGCGCTGGTGAACCGGCCCAAGGTGCTGATGCTCGACGAGCCGACCACTGGCGTCGACATCGCCACCCGTGCCCGCCTCCTCGAGGCCATCGTGCGCCTCACCGCCGACGAGGGCTGTGCCGTCTTGTACTCCACGCACTACCTGCCCGAGGTCGAGGAGCTCGGTGCTTCGGTGGCCATCCTCGACCATGGGCGGATCCTCGCCCGCGGCCCGCTCGACCAGCCCCGACCCGTGCTGGTCCACGAGCTCGTCGAGCGGGCCAGCACGGGTCGGGGCTGGTCGAGCTGACCTTCGAGGGTCCCGCACCGGCGCTGCCCGGCGCGGTCGTCACCGGATCGGTGGCTCGGGTCACGACCGACCGGCCCGGCCCCGATGCGGCCGCGCTCGTCGGTTCGCTCGGTGCCGATGCCGAGCGGTTGGTGTCCGTCGACCTCTCCCGTCCCAGCCTGGAGACCGTGTTCCTCGCGGTCACGGGCCGGGCGTACACGATCGATGTCGACGAGGAGCTGGCCGGATGAACCGGATCCGCGCCATCGCACGCCACGACCTCCGGGTCCTCAAGCGCGATCCCGCGTTCCTCGTGATCTTCACCGTCACGCCCATCGCGTTCATGGCGTTCAACGAGGCGGCGGTCGGCGCCGCCTTGAGCGTGCAGTTCCCGAACGCCGACATCAACGGTGCGTCCTACATCGTGCCGGCGGCCACGGTCCTCTTCAGCGGGTTCCTGGTCGGCAACGTCGGCTTCGGCGTCTTCCGCGAGCACGGATGGGGGACGTGGGAGCGGTTGCGAGCGTCGCCGCTCACACCCACGGAGCTGATGGTCGGCAAGAGCCTGGTGCCGATCCTCACCATCTCGATCCAGATCGCGGTGCTGCTCGGTGCCGGCTTCCTCCTGTTCGATCTCGAGGTGCGCGGCTCGATGGCGGCGTTCGCCCTCGTCGCCGCGCTGCTGGCGGTCATGAACGTCGCCCTCGGCTTCATGCTGCTCTCGCTGTGTCGCTCGGTCATCCAGCTCAACG
>CAZCVS010000456.1:0-2643 GCA_964501845.1 uncultured Iamiaceae bacterium | reverse complement strand
GCCAAGACCGAGACCCGTTCGCTGGAGACCGAGGAGCAGATCTTCGACGTCACCCTGGAGAAGGCGCTGACCATCCTCGCCCAGCCCAAGCGGGGCCGGAACCAGACGGTGGCCGCACCGCTGCGGGAGCTCGGCGTCGACCCGGTCTCCGAGAAGCAGATGACGATCAAGGACGGCCGCTTCGGCCTCTATGTCACCGACGGCGAGGTCAACGCCTCGCTCCAGAAGGCTGACCAGCTCGAGACCATCACCGACGAGCGGGCGTCCGAGCTGCTCCAGGCCCGCCGCGACCGCATCGCCGAGGGTGGCGGCAAAAAGAAGAAGGCGCCCGCCAAGAAGAAGGCCGCCAAGAAGAAGGCCCCGGCGAAGAAGAAGGCTGCGGCCAAGAAGGCCACGGCGAAGAAGGCCCCCGCGAAGAAGGCCGCCGCCAAGAAGGCCGCCCCGCTGGCTGCCCCCGAGTCGAACGGCCCCGCGCCCGACGACGACGCCCCCTTCTGACGGGGTCCGGCCCGCCACCCCGTCCCGCGCTGGGTGAGCCGCGTGCGTTTGTGGGTCGTGGCGACGCAGTTGTGCACCCGGTGGTCGCTGGGGCCGGGCCGGCTGGGCGTGGGGCCGCGTGCGTTTGTGGGTCGCGGGGACACGATGTCGCACGCGGCTCCGAAGCGGTGACCGCCCCGGTTCGGCCCGCTGGGCGTGAGCTGCGTGCGTTTGTGGGTCGTGGCGACGTGGTTGTGCACGCGGCGTGGATCGGGGGGGCGAGTGGGCGGGCGGCTCGGGCCCTGTCCGCGGGTGGGTAACGTCGGGCGGGCATGGGCCGGTTCGTGGTGTTCGAAGGTGGCGAGGGGTCGGGCAAGTCGACCCAGGCGCGGCTGCTGGCCGAGCGGTGGGGTGCCCTGCTGACGTTCGAGCCGGGTGGGACCGAGGTCGGTCAGCGCCTGCGGGAGATCCTGCTCAGCCCGGAGACCGGCGACCTCGACCCCCGGGCCGAGGCGCTGCTGATGGCCGCCGACCGGGCCCACCATGTGGCGACGAAGATCCGGCCCGCGCTCAACCGGGGCAAGGACGTGGTGTGCGACCGCTTCGTCGGATCGTCGCTGGCGTACCAGGGCTACGGCCGTGACCTGGGCATCGACGCCGTGCAGGCCCTGTCGACCTTCGCCACCGATGGCCTGGTGCCGGATCTCGTCCTCCTGCTCGTCGTCCCACCCGAGGAGGCGGGCACCCGCCTCGCCGCGGCGGGCAAGCCCGACCGCCTGGAGGCCGCCGGCGACGAGTTCCACCGCCGCGTGGCCGAGGCGTACCTGATGCTCGCCGCCCACGATCCGGACCGGTGGGTGGTCGTCGACGGGTCGGGCGAGATCGAGGCGGTCGAAGCCCGCGTCCTCGAAGCGATCGATGCCCGGTTGCCGTCGGCGGCGGGAGCATGAGCGTGTCGACCGAACCTGTGGCCGGCGACGCCTGGTCCGATGTGGTCGGCCAACAGGCCGCGGTGGCCATGCTCCGCCACGCGGCCCAGGGCGACACCCCGCACGCATGGCTCTTCGTCGGGCCCCACGGGTCCGGCAAGCGGGCGGCGGCACGGGCGTTCGCCGGTGACCTGCTCGCGGCGGAAGCGCAGGCCGCGGGCGACGACGAGACCGCGGCGCGAGCCCGTTCGCTGGCCCGGGCCGAGCAGCACCCCGACCTGGTCATCGTGGCGCGCGAGGGGGCCAGCATCTCGGTGGGCCAAGCCGACGAGATCATCAAACGGGCCAGTCGCTCGGCCATCGAGGGCTCCCGCAAGGTGCTGCTGCTCGACGAGTTCCACCTCGTGAAGGACGCTGGACCCAAGCTGCTCAAGACCATCGAAGAACCGCCCGCCGGGACGTTCTTCGTGGTGCTGGCCGACGAACTGCCGCCCGAGCTGATCACCATCGCCAGCCGGTGCGTGCGGGTCGACTTCGATGCGCTCACCGCCCCGCTCATCGCCGAGCGCCTCGTCGCGGAGGGCGTGGCTCCCGAGCGGGCCGAGGAGGTCGCGGCGTTCGCCGGTGGAGACCTGGACCGGGCCCGGCTCCTCGCGACCGACGAGCGCCTCGCCCTGCGACTGGCGGGGTGGCGGGACCTGCCGCGGCGCCTGAACGGTTCGGGCAGCGTGGCGGCTGCCGGGATCGCCGAGCTGCGGGCGGCCATCGACGATGCCGAGTCCCCGCTGAAGGCCCGTCACGAGCTCGAGGTGGCCGACCTCAACGAGCGCATCGAACGCTACGGCCAGCGCGGCTCGGGTGCTCGCCAGCTCGATGAGCGCCACCGGCGCGAGAGCCGCCGCCTGCGCACCGACGAGCTGCGGATGGGCCTCGGCGCCCTCGCCGCCACCTACCGCGACGAGATGGCCGTGGCCGCGGACCCGTCGGCCACGCTCGCCGCGCTCGAGGCCATCCAGGAGACGGCCGAGCGCCTGGAGTTCAACCCCAACGAGGAGCTCCAGCTCATCGCCCTCGCCGTCCGCCTCCCGACCCTGAACTGAGCACGGCCCCACGGCAACGGGTTGCCGTCGTCCCGGCGTCGTCGGATACGGTTTCCCCTCCACGCCCAAGTAGCTCAGTCGGCAGAGCATCTCACTCGTAATGAGAAGGTCAAGGGTTCGATTCCCTTCTTGGGCTC
>CAZCVS010000455.1:0-2644 GCA_964501845.1 uncultured Iamiaceae bacterium | reverse complement strand
GGTCGTCGGCGCGGGTCTCGGCGTACTGGCCCTTGGCCTTGCCGAACGGGGTGCGCACGCCGTCGACGAAGACGACCTCTCGCAGCTGGCGGGACAACTGGGTCTCCTCGGGGGTGGGCGAGCTCGATCGAGCCTTAGGTTACCCCACGGTAACAAGTGTCCAGGAGGTGGCCCCAAGATGGCCCAAGTGGGCTACGGTGGCTGCTGGGGTTTCGGCGCATGCTCCAGGTATCGATCCCCTCGCATCTGGAGCCAGCCATGCGCCACCGCACTCTGGCCGCGACCGCGGCCGCCGCGCTCGTCCTGGGCGGCTTGGTCGCCGTCACCAACGCACCGACCGCCGAGGCGACCGGCGGCTGGCGCTCGTTCGGGGGTACCGGGTTCGGTGCGATCCCCGACGGGATCGGTTGCTCCCCGAGCCCGGGGGCACCTCTGGACATCATCTTCGACGTCACCGGCGTCCCGGCCGGGCAGCTCGCGGACGTGCGGATCGGCGGCCTCGAGATCGCGCACACCTACGTGGGCGACCTGTCCGCGACGTTGTACGCGCCTGCCTCGGTCGCGGCACAGACCGTGTTCGCGCGGACGGGCACGACGACGGCGGGCGGAGCCGGCGACAGCAGCGACCTGGCCGGCCCGTACACCTTCACCGACCGCGCCACGCCGGACGCCGGGGGCTGGTGGCAGGCGGCGGCTCTCGTGCTCAACGCCGAGACGATTCCGGCAGGGGACTTCTTCGCCACCACCCCAGGTGGGTCCACCGCCGGTGGCGCGCCCATCTCGCTCACGGGGCCGTTCAGCGGCCTGGCCGATGCCAACGGCTGGTGGACGCTGCGCTTCACCGACGGGTGCAACCTCGACACGGGGTCGGTGAGTGCCGCCACCTTGGATCTCCGGATCGCTTCGGAGAGGTGCGCGCTGGAGCAGTCGGAGGTGAGCTTCCAGGAGGCCAGCCTCACGGCGGCGACGACGGCCGCCGGTGCCGCCCAGGTGGCTGCCACGGCGTCAGCGGCGAAGCTGGTCTCGGCCAAGAAGGCCGTGACCAAGGCCAAGAAGGCGGCGCGCAAGGCGAAGAGCGCCAAGGCCAAGAGCAGGGCCAAGGCCAAGCTCGCGAAGGCGACCGTGGCGAAGGTCCGAGCACAGGGTGCGAAGACGACAGCGGGCGCCCGACTGACGGCCGCCAATGCCGCGCTCACGGCCGCCCAGACCGGACTGGCACGCTCGCAGAGCGCGCTCACCGCCTGCCAGCAGGAGTGACGCGGCCTAGACCGGCGCTACCGGATTCGGACTACTCCGTCCACTCCGCCCACGTGGGCGAGCGCACGGGCAGAGACTGATGGCATCTGAGCCCAAGGGGATCCACACCACGAAGCGGAGCAGGACAACGGCGGCGCTCGCCGCGACGGTGCTGACGGCCGCGGCGCTGGTTGCGGTCGCTCCGGGCGCAGGCGGGCCCGACGTGGCGCACCTACGTCGGGGAGGGGAGCGGACTTGTGCCCGATAGTCCGAGCCTCACCTGCGGACTCACGGCGGGGACTCCGCGCGACGTCACGTTCGATGTCGCGGGGGCTCCCCGCGGAACGATCGCCGACATCCGGCTCGAGCGGATCTTGATCACCACCTCCTTCATCGGCGACATCGCGGTGGTGCTGATCGCTCCGGACGGAACCACGGTCAGCATCTTCGGGCAGACCGGCAAGACCAGCGTGGCCGGCCCGGACAGCACGAACGCGGCCGGCCCGTACGACTTCACCGACGACCCGCTCGCGGGGAACTGGTGGACGACGGCGGCAGACCTCGTCAGCACCGACACGATGCCGTCCCGGGACTACCGCGCGTCCACCCCCGGAGGCCTCGGGGTCCTGCCCGCGGATGCGGGGCAGGTGCTGTCGATGTCCGCCGCGCTCGCCGGCGTGACGGACCCCAACGGCACCTGGCGGCTGCGGTTCACCGACAACTGCGCCACTGACATCGCAACCGTCGGCGCGGGCGCCCGGCTGCTGCTGGGGATCGACCCGGGCTGTGCCGACGAGCAGGCGGCCGTGGCGGCCGCGCAGGCGAAGCTCGCCGCTGCCCAGGGCAAGGTGGCGGCCGCGCAGGCCCAGGTGAGTTCCGCGACGGGCAACCTCACGTCAGCGCAGGCGGGCCTGGCCAAGGCGCAGCAGAAGGTGAAGGCTGCAACGAAGGCGTTGAAGAAGGCGAACAAGGCCAAGAGCAAGGCCAAGAACAAGGCGAAGAGCAAGGCCAAGATCGCGAAGGCCAAGAAGGCACTCGCCGCCGCGAAGTCGGTGGTGCCGCTGGCCACGAGTGGGGTGACCCTCGCCCAGTCCGGTGTCACGCTCGCGAACGCCGTCGTCACCGAGGTCGACGCGCACGTGGCGACCGCCCAGGACGCCGTCGCGGGAGCCCAGGCCGCCCAGACAGCGTGCGCGGCGAGCTGACGGGGGCGCCGTGACCTCTCTCGCAAACGCCTGACCG
Source organism: uncultured Iamiaceae bacterium (assembly GCA_964501845.1). Classification (GTDB taxonomy): domain Bacteria; phylum Actinomycetota; class Acidimicrobiia; order Acidimicrobiales; family Iamiaceae; genus Aquihabitans. Next base: position 166 of record CAZCVS010000455.1, on the reverse strand, counting down.
GCGGAACATCCGACCTGCCCACTACGGTTGTGCCTGCGCGACAGTGCAGTGACGACCGGAGGAGGTTGCGTGGCGGAGCGGGAGCGATTGGTGCACATCGTGGACGAGGTGCCCGGGCTCGACGAGACGGCCGCGCTGACGATGGTCCTCGTGCTCGACGGGTTCC
>CAZCVS010000454.1:0-2652 GCA_964501845.1 uncultured Iamiaceae bacterium | reverse complement strand
CCATCGACGAGGCCATGCTCGACGCCGCCCGCGGCTCCCAGGACGAGATCGCCCACGTCGAGATGACGATCGTCGCTCCCTACGCGTCGGCCAAGTCGGTGCTGCTGAACGCGGTGGCATCGTCGAACCGGTGCCGGCTCGTCGTCTCCAACCGGCCCGGCGGGCGGGTGGTGTGCACCCTGGTCGGGTTCGAGACGGACATCCGCCACACCCGATCCCTCTACCTCTCGCTCTCGCACCAGGCCGTGCGGTTCATGCTCGACGCGCCGCTCCCGCCGGGCGACACGCCCCGACGCTTCCGCCACTCGTTCCTGCTCTCCTACGCCTGGCGGATCCGTGAGCGGCTCGAGGAGGCCGACGCGCTCGCCATGACCGAGGCGGAGGCCGAGCAGCTGGCCCGCCCCTCCGGCCGGTCGGTGTCGCTGGTGATGGCCAGCCGCGAGGCGAAGGTGGACCGCGCCTTCGCCGAGGCGTTCCCGCGGCTCGGCACCAAGCGCATCAGCAGCTCCAGCGGCGGCGGGCACGCCAGCGGCCGTGCGGCCGCGGACCGCTCCTCACTGGATCGGCCAGCGGTCGCCGGTGGCGGACGGTCGCTGCCCAGCGGCTGATCAGTTGCCAGCGTCGTCTGCCGATGCCGTGAGGGTCTCGTCGTCGGCGAGGGCCCGGCGGCGGCCTCCGGCTCGGTGGAGGATGGCGCTGGTCGGGATGATGATCAACCACTCGCCGTCGTCGGAGATGTGAGCGGTGCCGTCGACCAGGAGAGTGTGCTTCGGGTGCTCGGGTGACACCGGCCAGAGGAGCGTGGCCAGCGGTCGGTCCTCGATGTTGATGGCCGTGCGGCGGCCGGCGCCGACGACCAGCAGCCCGTCGCGGTGCGCCACGGCGACGGCGACGACGTGCGGGCGGGTGTCCCGCACGGTCACGAGGTAGGCGTCGGGACCGCGCTCGTCGATGACACCGGCGAGATCCTCGAGCTTCACGGTGATGCTCACCGCCGCAGGCTGCCACACACCGAAGCGCGGGGAACCGGTCGATCGGTACGGTGCCGCCATGACCGGGTTCAACCTCACCACCGACCAGGCCCTCGAGTCGATGCCGTTCTGCGGGCTGATGGGCGTGGAGTTCACGGCCGTCGACGCCGCCGAGGTCCGGGCCCGCCTCCCGTGGTCGCCCGAGCGCTGCACCATCGGCGGCGTCCTCCACGGCGGCGCCCTCATGGCCCTCGCCGACGGCGCCGGCGCCGTCCTCGCCTTCCTCAACCTCCCCGAAGGCGGCATCGGCACCACGACCGTCTCGTCCGCAACCAACTTCCTGCGCGGCGTGCGAGACGGACACGTCGAGGCCATCAGCACCCCGCTCCACACCGGCCGAACGACGATCGTCGTCGAAACCACCCTGGTGGACGCCAACGTCAAGCCGGTCGCCAAGGTCACCCAGACACAAGCCGTGCTGCGGGCGACCTGATCGTCAGACCGAGCGGCGCATGAAGACCCGGTCGGCGGGGTCGAGGCCGTGTTCGGCTTCTTCGGCTCGAACCGCCAAGAGCCGTGGGTCGGCTTGGACGTCGGACTCGGCCATGACCTCCCAGCCGAGGTGGGCGTAGAGCGGGGCGTTCCACTCGACGTCTCGGTAGGTCGCCAGCGTGAGCGTCGATGCTCGACCCTTCGCCCACCTCGCCACGGCTTCCATCAGGGTTCGGCCGACGCCCTTGCCGGACCACTCGGGGAGGACGGAGACTTGCTCGAGGTGGGGCTGGCCGTCCAGGTCGAGCGCCAGTGCGTAGCCGACCACCTCGTCTTTGGCTTCGGCGACCCACACCCGTCCTTCGGCCAGCGCCGGGTCCAAGACGTCGGGTGGGACCGACGGGTCGTGATCGGCCACGAAGGCCAGGTCGGGGATGGCGCGGAAGCGCTCGCCCGCCGCGGCCTCGACCACCGCGAACGACGGCACGTCGCTGGCCGCCGCGAGTCGCACCCGCACCTCGGCCCGCTCGCTCATCGACCCAGCCTCAACTGCGGGGGACGTCCTTCCAGGGGACGTCCTTGTCGTTGCGGGGCTCGCCGGGCAGGCCCAGCACCCGTTCGCCAATGATGTTGCGCTGGATCTCCGAGGTGCCGCCCTCGATCGAGTTGGCCCGGGCCCGCAGGAACATCTTGCGGCTCGATCCGGGCGGCCCGGTGAGCCCCAGGTTCTCGACCCGCTTGTCGATGTACTCGTAGTCGATGAGCCCGGCCGGGCCGAGCAGGTCGATGCAGAACTCGTACACGTCCATGTTCACCTGGGCGAAGACCAGTTTGGCGATGGACCCCTCCGGACCGGGGTTACCGGCCCGACGGTTCTGCGACGCGCGGATGTTGGTGAGGCGCAGCACCTCGGAGCGGATCCACAGCTTCATCAGCTCGTCGCGGGCCGCCGCGGACTTGTCGACGTGGGGCTCCTCGTTCCAGATCCGCACGGCCTCGGCGATGGCGCCCGTGCCTCGGGCCGGGACTCCGCCACCTCCGCCGCCGATGGTGGTGCGCTCGTTCGACAGCGTGGTCATGGCGACCCGCCATCCCTCGCCCACGTCGCCGATGCGGTCCGAGTCCGGGACCCGGACCTCGGTCATGTACACCTCGTTGAACTCGGCCTCACCGGTGATCTGGCGCAGCG
>CAZCVS010000453.1:0-2656 GCA_964501845.1 uncultured Iamiaceae bacterium | reverse complement strand
GCCATCCACGGCAACCGCAGCCAGGCCCAGCGCGAGCGGGCCCTCGAGGCGTTCCACCGCGGCGATGTGCAGGCTCTCGTGGCCACTGACGTCGCCGCCCGCGGCATCCACGTCGACGGCGTGATGGGCGTGGTCCACTTCGATCTCCCCGCCGACCACAAGGACTACATCCACCGTTCGGGCCGTACGGGCCGCGCCGGCATGACCGGCACCGTCGTCACCCTGATCGACAAGGGCCAGCGCAAGGACGCCGTGAAGATCAAGAAGGGCGCCGGCGTCGACGTCGAGATCGGCGAGCCCGACGTGCTGTCGCTCCCCGAGGGCCCCCAGCAGGCGTTCCGCCCCAAGTCCGGCCGCAACAAGGCCCGGGTCAAGGACCTGACCCCGCCCGTGCCGGCCAACAGCCCCTCGCGCTCCAAGGCCAAGTCCAAGGCCGTCGCCCAGGAGCGCAAGCAGCGGGATTGGGACGAGCCCAAGCCGCGCGGCGCCCGCCCCGCCCGTGGGGCCGCCCGCCCCGGCCGCTCCGAGCGCAGTGCTGGTCCCCACGCTGACCGGCCCGATCACGGGTCGCCGCGGTCGTCGCGTCCCGAGGACCGCTCCGAGCGGTCCGAGCGCCAGGCGCGCTGGGCCAACGAGGAGGCGTCCACCAAGTCGTCTCGGGAGAACCGCGCCGACCGCCGCCAGCGCCAGTTCACCGAGGAGGAGCGCGCCCGGCGCGCCGAGGCCAACGAGCGCGAGGAGAACCGCCGCAACCAGCAGCGGACCAACGACCGCTCGAAGCACCGCGCCAACGGCTCCCGTCCGTCCAGCGATGACCGCACCCTCCCAGGCGATGTGCCCGGCGGCAGCAAGGTCCGCCCGAGCGGCGCCAGCCGCCGCAAGGCCAAGCGCGAGGTCCTCGCCGCCAGCGGCGAAGCGCTGCCCCGCGCCAAGAAGCGCCGCAGCGGCAAGCCCCGCCCCCCGGCCAAGAACCGGGCCCGCTGACCCGCAGATACATCGGATGGTCGACATACATAGGTCATCCGATGTAAGTTGCCCTCCATGGGGCGAACGCAGGAGGAGCGACGGGCCGAGACGCGAGCGCTGCTGCTGAGCGCGGCCGCGGAGCTGTTCGCCCAGAAGGGGTTCCACGCCACCTCGGCCGAGGCGGTCGCCACCGCCGCCGACCGGACCACCGGCGCCCTCTACAACCACTTCGGTGGCAAGGAGGGGCTGCTCGTCGGGCTGCTGGAGCAGTGGATCGAGCAGACCATCGTGGACATCGCGGCCTCGCTCGAGGGGGAGACCGACCTCGACGGGCGACTCGCCGCCCTGTGGGACGGCGTGGTCCGGCGCGACAGCGAGAGCGGTGACGCCTGGCTGCTGCTCGAGTTCGAGCTGTGGCTGCACGCCGTGCGCGACCCGGAGATGGGCGTGGTCGGGGCCGAGCGGTTCCAGGTGATGCGAGCGGGCCTGGCCGGTGGCCTCGACGACTGGTCGACGGAGTTCGGCTTCGAGCTTCCGGCGCCGCCCGACGAGCTGGCCGCCCAGGTGATCGCCCTGCTGCTGGGCGCCGCCTTCCAGTTCCGCCTCGACCCCGCCGCGTTCCCGCAACCGGTGGTCGTGTCGGGCCTGCGCCGGGTACTTGGCCTTCCCGCACCTGTCACGTCTGGAGCTGTGCCATGACCCTCACCCTCGATCAGATCGACCTCCTCGAAGACACCTGGGCGAAGGCGGTGCCCTACGACCAGTTCGAGCTGCTGCGCGCCGAGGCACCGGTCTTCTGGCACGAGCACCCGACCTACCAGGGCTTCTGGGCCGTCACCCGCTACGACGACGTGCGGGCCGTGAGCCGCGACCACACCACCTTCAGCGCCGAGCTGGGCTCCACGTTCCTGGCCGACATGGCCGAGGAGCAGATGGAGCTGGTGCGCATGACGATCCTCAACATGGATCCGCCGAAGCACTCGCGCTTCCGCCGCCTGGTCAGCGCCGGCTTCAAGCCCCGCATGATCAACGCGCTGGTCGACCACATCCAGGAGCTGGCCACCGGCATCGTGGACGGCCTGGAGGGGGAGGACGAGATCGAGTTCGTCGAGCGGGTCGCCGCCGAGCTGCCCCTCATGGTGATCTGCGAGCTGCTCGGCGTGCCGGTCGAGGACCGCCACCTCGTCTTCGACTGGAGCAACCGCATGGTCGGCGCCCAGGACCCGGACTTCCGGGTGTCCGAGGAGGACGGCGAGGCCGCCATGGCCGAGATCTACCTGTACTGCGACGCCCTGGCCGCGGACCGCCGGGCCAATCCGCAAGACGACATCATCACCGCGCTCGCCCTGGCCGAGGTCGACGGCGACCGGCTGTCGGACCAGGAGCTCAACATGTTCTTCGTCACCCTTGTGGTGGCGGGGAACGAGACCACGCGCAACCTCATCGCCCACTCGATGCTCGCCATCCTCCAGTTCCCCGAGCTGAAGCAGCAGCTGGTCGACGGGATCGACGACGACGAGCTGTGGACCTCGGCCACCGAGGAGTTCCTCCGGTGGGGCGCGTCGATCCACAACTTCCGCCGGACCGCCACCGTCGACACGGAGATCGCCGGCCAGCCCATCAAGGCGGGCGACAAGGTCGTCATCTACTACCCGGCCGCCAACCGGGACCCGAACCACTTCGTCGACCC
>CAZCVS010000452.1:0-2663 GCA_964501845.1 uncultured Iamiaceae bacterium | reverse complement strand
TCGGCCACGAAGTCGAAGTCGCCCTTGGCCAGGCAGTCGTCGAGGTGCTGCACCGTGAGTGCCCGGATTCCGTCCTCCATGCCCGCCACCCGCCGGGGCGTGAACCCACGGGACACCAGGCCCCGCATGCGCCCGTGCTGGGGCGGATCCATGGCCAGGAAGGACATGGTCTTGTGGGCGTGTGGACCCGATGCCGCCGGGTCGATCGACACGCCTTCCGCGTTGGAGAACCGCTCCGAGTCACGAAAGGCGGCCATCACGTCGGCGTGGCGGGAGAGCGCCCAGAACCCGCGCTCCTCGTTGCGGTAGAGCGGCGCTTCATCCCGCATCCGGGCGTACGTGGGGTAGGGGTCCTCGTGGATCTCGTAGGCGTACGGGTCGTAGACGAGGGGCTCGCTGGTCACGGTCATCGGGCGGCGCCTCCCAGCACCAGGGCGGCCGCCTCGGCCAGCAGGCCGGGGATCGCGTCGTAGGCCAGGTGGCCGGTGCCGACCTGGAGCAGGGCGCCGGTAGTGGCCAGCTCCAGCGTCTGGATGGCGGCAGGGGTGGCGTCGTCGCCGACGGCGTCGGTGAGCCGGCGGTGCATCTCCAGGCCGATCTGCAGGCGCAGCTCCCGCACCTCGGGGTCATCCGCCAGCAGGGCGACGGTGCAGGCGGCGGCCAGCTCGGTCTCGTCGGCCACGACCAGGGCGAAGCCGAGCAGCACGTCGGTGGCCCGGCTGGCGGCGGAGCGGCGATGGTCCGGCGTCTGCGGCTCCTGCCCGTCGAAGCGCCGCCAGAACACCTCGGCGACCAGGTGCTCCTTCGAGGCGAAGTAAGTGTACGCCGTCGCCGGCGCGACGCCGGCTCGCTTGGCCACGTTGCGCACCGTGAGGGCCGGGTACCCCACGGCGATCAGCTCCACGACAGCGGCCTCGGTGAGCCGGTGCACGGTCTTCGCCTGCCGGTCGCTCAGGTGGCGCCGGGGCGCTGCGGTCGGCAGCTGGACAGCAGTACTGGACACGAGTCCAGTTTCTACGCCGGTTGTCACGATGTGTCAAGCATTTGAGTCGGTGGGCACGGGGAGCGCGGCGGGATGCGGTTGCAGAGGGCCTCGCCCGGCGGCGAAGGTGGCGCCATGGGTTCGGGGCGCGGTCGTGGGGGACGGGGACCCAAGGGCCCGAAGGTGGGCTCGATCCTCACCGGGATGATCGTGGGGCAGGCCAAGAAGGGCGTCATGGTCGAGTTGGGTTCGACCGAGATCCTCTTGCCTCGGACGAAGTACGGCGCCGCTGCGGACCGGATCGAGGAGGCGGTGTACGGCGACGCCCTCACGGTTGAAGTGGTCGCCGACCAGAGCCGATCGAACGGAATCGGCATCACCCGGGTGGGCATCGAGCGATCGCTGCGGCAGCCCCGATCGGTCGATGGTCGGTTGGAGCGCTCGGGCGGGGGCTTCCAGCTCGTCCCGTCGGATGGCTCCGAGGCGTTCCCGGTGGTGGTCCTCGACCAGGCCGATCCGGATTCGCTCGTCGGCGTGGAGGCGACGTGGCCCGTCGGTGCTCCGCACCGAGGCCAGCGGTTCGCCTTCGTCGAGTCGTGACACCCCGCCGAGCCCGAACTTGGTGTGCGAACCATCGCTCTGCGTCGTTTCCCACACCAGATTCTCTTCCGATTGCATAGTCATGCATTCATTCGCATAAGATGCCGCGCATGACGGTTCGGGTCGGCATCATCGGAGCATCGGGGTTCACCGGGGCCGAGCTGCTGCGCCTGCTCGCCGTACACCCCGACCTCGAGCTCGTGGTGGCCACCGGTGACAGTCAGGCCGGCACGGCCGTCGCCGACCTGTACCCGAGCCTGGCGGCCGCGTACCCGGACCTGGTGTTCGCCGAGAACCGAGCCGATCTCGCCGACGAGCACGAACTCGACCTGGTGTTCTGCGGCCTGCCCCACGGCACGTCGCAGGCCATCGTCCCCGGCCTCCTCGACGGGAAGCGGACGGTCGTGGACCTGGCCGCCGACTTCCGGCTGAAGGACGCCTCGCTCTACCCGCAGTGGTACGGCGAGGAGCACACGGTTCCCGACCTGCTGCCCGATGCCGTGTACGGCCTGCCCGAGCTGTTCCGCAAGGACCTCGTCGGCGCCAAGCTCATCGCCACGCCGGGCTGCTACGTCACCACCGCCACCCTCGCCCTCGCCCCGCTCCTCGCCGCCGGGCTGGTGGAGCCGATGGGCATCGTGGTCGACGCGGCGAGCGGCGTCTCGGGGGCCGGGCGGCCGCCCAAGCCGAGCACCACGTTCTGCACCGTCGACGAGGACTTCACCGCCTACGGGGTGCTGGACCACCGACACACGCCCGAGATCGAGCAGAACCTGTCGTTCGCCGCCGGCACGTCCGCCCAGGTGCTGTTCACCCCGCACCTGGCCCCGATGAACCGGGGGATCTTGGCCACCTGCTACGCCCGGCCCACCCAGCCCGTCACGACCGAGTCCTTGCGGATCACGCTGCACGACGCCTACGACGCCGAGCCCTTCGTCGTCGTCCGGGACACCCCGCCGTCCACCAAGGCCACCCTCGGTTCGCAGCAGGTCCACGTCACCGCCTACGCGGATGAGCGCACCGGCTGGGTCGTCGCCATCGCCGCCCTCGACAACCTCACCAAGGGCGCCTCCGGCGGCGC
>CAZCVS010000451.1:0-2673 GCA_964501845.1 uncultured Iamiaceae bacterium | reverse complement strand
CCCGCTCCATCTGCCCGCCGAGGCCGTAGCAGAGGCCGCTGGCGAAGTCGATCAGGCGTCGGGACAGGTCGCGGTCAGCACCCTGGAGGTTCATGATCACGGGCTGGCTGCCCTTGTACTTGTCGGCGACGTCTTGAGCTTGGTTGAAGGACGTCGGCATGACCACGAACGGCTTGGCGTTGGGCATCACGGGCATGGGCCGGACCACCTGGGGCCGGGGCCGGACCTGGCCGACCGCGGAGGGGGCAACGGTCTGGCCCACGTCGGAGGCCTCCCGCGGATCTCCCCCGCGCGTGCTGATGGGACGGACCGAGCCGATGCCCGAGGGCTCGTCGGGGTAGGTCGAGGCGGGCACGGGCGGCTGGGGGCGGGCGGGCGCCCGGTCGCGTCCGGGCTGCGCGCCCCGCTCCGGTTCGTCGTCGTAGTCCCTGCCGTACTCGTCGTACTCGGCGTCATCACCCAGTCCGAGGTACACCATTGCCTTGCGCCACATGGTGATGAGACTAGCCGTGACCGGCGGAAGTACCAGGGACGGCAGGTCGCGGGCCGAAGAGGGCGGAGCCGACCCGGACCATGGTGGACCCCTCGGCCACCGCGGCGTCGAGATCTCCCGACATGCCCATCGACCTCACCGAGAGGTCGAGGTCGTCGGCCAACCGGCGCAGGAGGGCGAATCCGGCCCGCGCCTCGTCGGGCGAACCTGTCCGGCCGACCGTCATCAGGCCCGCCACGTCGAGCCCGGAGTCCACGAGCGCGGCGACGAGATCGGCCGTCTCGGCCGGTGCGCAACCGCCCTTCTGGGGTTCCTCCGACACGTTGACCTGGACGAGCACGGCCGCGCCCGGCGCCCGCTTGGCGATCTCCCGGCCCAGATCGAGCCGGTCGACCGTCTGCCACAAGGCGACCACGCCGGCCAGGCTCCGCACCTTGTTGCGCTGGAGGCGGCCGATGGCGTGCCAGCGGACCTCGTGTCCGGCGTCGGCGAGCACCGGTGCCTTGGCGACCAGCTCCTGGGCGTAGTTCTCGCCGAGGTCACCGAGGCCAGCGGACGCTGCGGCCAGCGCGACCTCGGGACCGAAGCCCTTGGTGACCGCCAGGAGTGTGACCGCCGCCGGGTCTCCCCCCGCGTCCGCGATCCGGTTGCGCACCTGCTCGACCCGCTCCCGCAGGAGCTCCGGGGCGGGCGCGCTCACGGTTCGATCCAGGCGACCAAGGCCTGGCGGGCGGGCTCGGACCGGGCGCGGTGCGACCAGTGGACGGGACTGCACGCGGTGCAGGTGCCGACGTCGTGCAGGTCGATGCGCAGGCGGCGGCACGCCTCGGCGATCCCGGCGGCCACGTCGAGCGCCGGGGTGCCCCAGGCGGTCGTGCTGCGGACACCACCGCCGTAGCGGGCAGCCACGAGGTCGAGCTCGGGGCCGCCGAACTCGTAGCAGCGAGCCCGGATGCAGGGACCGAGCGTGGCGTGGGCCGGCGCTCCCCCGAGCTCGGCCATGGCCGCCGCGGTCGCCTCGATCACCCCGGCCTCCAGGCCGCGCCAGCCGGCGTGGGCCACGCCGAGGACCCCGGGCCCGCGGAGCAGGACCGGCGCGCAGTCGGCGGTCTGCACCGCCAGCACGGCGCCGGGGACGGCGGTGACCGCGGCGTCGGCCTCCTCCCCTGCGTGTTCGCCCGGTGCGGTGACCGTGACGACCCGCGAGCCGTGGACCTGGCGGAGCCACGACCACGGGCGGTCGACCACGGCGGCACGGCGGGCGGCCAGCACGTCGGGGTCGGTGCGGACCATGAGGTCCCCGTGGCTGGTGTCGGTGAAGACCGAGCGAACCTCGCCGGTCATGGGTGCCGCGCTACTTCAGGAACGACGGAACGTCGAACTCGTCGTCGCCACCGCCGCCCTCCTCGCCCAGGTCGTCGTCGCTGCTGTCGGCGAAGAGATCGCTGGCGCTGGAGGGCCGGGGCGGACGGGGGTCGTCGCCGGATGCAGCTTCGCGGCGGGGCGGGCGGGAGGTCTTCTCCTCCCAGCGGTCGAAGCCGGCGGCGATGACGGTCACGCGGACCTCGTCGCCCATCTCGTCGTCGATGACGGTGCCGAAGATGATGTTGGCATCGGGGTGGGCGACCCCGTGGATGACCTCGGCGGCCTCGTTGACCTCGAACAGGCCGAGGTCGGAGCCACCGGCGATCGACAGCAAGATGCCCCGGGCACCTTCGATGGAGGCCTCGAGCAACGGGCTGGAGATGGCCCCGCGGGCGGCGTTGAGCGCCCGGCCTTCGCCGGTAGCCGAGCCGATGCCCATGAGGGCGGAGCCGGCGTTGGACATGATCATCTTCACGTCGGCGAAGTCGGTGTTGATGAGGCCCGGCGTGGTGATGAGGTCGGTGATGCCCTGGACGCCCTGGAGCAGGACCTCGTCGGCCATCTTGAAGGCGTTCATCATCGACGTCTTCTCGTTCGACACGGTCAGCAGCCGGTCGTTCGGGATGACGATCTGGGTGTCGACCTTCTCCTTGAGCTTCTGGATGCCGGCCTCGGCCTGCACCGAGCGCCGGCGGCCCTCGAAGGCGAACGGGCGGGTGACCACACCGATCGTGAGGGCGCCGATGCCCTTGGCGATCTCGGCGATGACCGGCGCGGCGCCGGTGCCGGTGCCGCCGCCCTTGCCGGCGGTGATG
>CAZCVS010000450.1:0-2685 GCA_964501845.1 uncultured Iamiaceae bacterium | reverse complement strand
GCGTCCCGCTGCTCCTCATGAGGGGCGTGCGCGTCGAATCGACGTCGATTCGACGCGTACGCGGCCGGTTCGCTCGCCCGCTGGGCAGCCGCCGCCAGCACGTCGTTGCGGGTGATGCGCCCGTCACGGCCCGAGCCGATGACCGTTGCCGGGTCGAGGTCGTGCTCGTCGAGCAGCCGTCGCACGATGGGCGACAGGACGACCCCCGGCGTCGTCGTGCGCTCCTGTTGAGGAGCGGATGCGTCGAATCGACGTCGATTCGACGCATCCGGAGCCAGTTCGGCGGTCTCGACCTGCGCAGGATCGGGCTGCGGGGCGCCGTCGGCCGGCGGGTCGAACGGCTCGTCTTCGGTGGCGGTGATGACGGCCACCGGCGTCCCGATGGGCACCGCGTCGCCCTCGGGCACCAGCACGAGCCGGAGGTAGCCGGCGACGGCGGAGGGCACCTCGGTGTCCACCTTCTCGGTGGACACCTCGAACAGGGTGTCGTCGACGGCGACCGCATCGCCCACCGCCTTGGCCCAGGCCGTGATGGTCCCCTCGACGACGGTCTCGCCCAGCTGCGGCATCACCACCACATCCATGCCGACGACCCTACGGACGTGACGCCCGTCTCGCTCCTGACACGGTCATCATCGCCTGCCACCTCCGAGACCAGGACGGCACTCAGGCGTACGTGGCGATGGCGCGGGCCGCGGCGCGCACCCCCTGCTTCCGTGGCTGTTTCAGGATCAATTCGGACATCTCAGAACTTTTCGGGATTTCTCGGAAATTCGGGTGGAATCGAATGTGTGTTCGATCTATCGTGGGCGCATGACCCCGCCGCCTCGTGACCACCGCCCCGAGGACCCGGGCCTGACGCTGCCGGGCCTGCTGCGGGAGACGGCCGACCTCCTCGAAGCCGACCCGGCGGAGTGCCCCGATGCGGTCAAGCCGGAGCGCGTCCTCCTGCTCGTCGCCACATCGGGACGGCTCGACGCGGCGATCTCCCGCGAGGTCGGCGTGTTCGACGCCAACACGGTGTGGGCCGGTGACGGCGCCAAGTCCGCGCCCGCCTGGATGCAGCCGCGCACCGAGCTGTCCCCGGCCTGCACCCGTGCCATCGTGCGCACCGCTCGCGAGGTCCGGTCCTGCCCCGGCGTCGAAGCCGCCTGGGCCACCGGGCAGATCGGCACGGCCAAGGTCACCGCCCTGCTGCGAGCCCGCGATGTCCACCCGGCGATGTTCGCCGAGATGGAAGCCGCCCTCGTCGACGAGGTGGCCCCGATGACCGTCGCCAAGGCCGAGAGCCACCTCGCCCGCTGGGCGGCCATCGCCGAGGCCACCCGCAACGCCGAAGATGCCGAGGCCGCGGGAGACGACCCCGACGATCCGGTCGAGGACGATCCGATGGCCAAGAACTCGCTGCACCTCTCGCAGACGCTCGGCGGCCGATGGCTCGGCGACAGCAGCTACGACCCCGTGTCGGGCGCCGAGATCCACGACGCCATCACCGCGGAGATCGACGCCCGCTTCCACGCCGGCGTCTACCGGGCCGACGACGGCATGACCGCCGCCCAGCGCCGGGCCGAGTGCGAGCACGACCTCATCTTGCGCGGCGCCAACCCCACCCAGACCCGGCACGGCGAGGTCCGGCCCTCCGTCTCGGTCGACATCGATGCCAAGACCCTCGCCGGCATCCCCATCACCGACGAGGCCGACGCCGCCACCCGCCGCTGCCAGCTCGCCAACGGCACCCCCATCGCCCGATCCACCGCCGAACGACTCCTGTGCACCTGCCGGCTCACCGCCATCGCCACCCGACTCCGAGCCGACGGCACCATCGAAGTCACCGGCGTCACCGACCTCCTGCGCGACGCCACCGCCAAGCAGCGCAAAGCCCTCAAGCGCCGCGACGGAGGCTGCGTGTTCCCCGGCTGCCACGCACCCTACGACTGGTGCCAGGCCCACCACCTCTGGCAGCACGAAGCCGACGGCCCCACGCTGCTCGACAACTTGGTGCTGCTGTGCTCGCACCACCACCACCTCATCCACGAAGGAGGCTGGCACCTCTGGCGAGACCGGTCAGACGGACAGCTCTACCTGCGCAAACCCGATGGCACCGCCGTCCCGGTCGTCCCCCACGGCGAGAAGGTCCCCGACGGCCCACCGCCCGCCCAGCCGCCCCCGCCCCTGATGCGCAACGGGCCACCCCGCCACCTCACCCGCCGCGAGCTCGCCGAGCTCGAACACCGACGACAACGCCGCCAGCGACCCGACTGACCCGAGCCGCCCAGCCCCAAAGCCGCTGAGTCCGGCGGGGACCATCGCCCATCAGCTACGAACCCGGCCTGCACCTGCGGGCCGGGCGGTGGCGCGTCCGGCCACGAACGGGTCAGGCGACCTCTGCGGCGGGCGCGGCGAACTGGGCGTTGTAGAGGGCGTGGTACGCACCACCGGCGGCGAGCAGCTCCTCGTGGTTGCCCTGCTCGACGATGCGGCCGGCATCCATCACCAAGATGGTGTCGGCGTCACGGATCGTCGAGAGGCGATGGGCGATCACGAAGCTGGTCCGGTTGGAGCGCAGCGCGGCCATGGCCTGTTGGATCAGCACTTCGGTGCGGGTGTCGACCGAGCTGGTGGCCTCGTCGAGGATCAGGATGGTCGGATCGGCGAGGAACGCCCGGGCGATCGTGAGCAGCTGCT
>CAZCVS010000449.1:1250-2700 GCA_964501845.1 uncultured Iamiaceae bacterium | reverse complement strand
TCATCAACGAGCAGATCAAGCCCGGCTACGCCACGCTCAAGGCCGCCGGCCTCGGAACCTCGTCGTTCCGCGTCCAGCAGTGACGCGCTCGCTCCGCAGCGTCGCGGTCTTCTGCGGGTCCAACCCCGGCCTCGACCCCACCTATGCCGATACCGCCAACGAGCTGGGTGCGCTGCTCGCGGCTCGGGGCATCGGCCTCGTCTACGGCGGCGGCAAGGTCGGGCTCATGGGCGTGGTCGCCGACGCGGTGCTCGCCGGCGGCGGCACGGTCACCGGCGTCATCCCCCGTCACCTCTGGGAGAAGGAGGTCGGCCACGAGGGGCTCACCGAGCTGCTCATCGTCGACTCCATGCACGAGCGCAAGATGGCCATGGCCGACCGCTCCGACGCGTTCATCGCGCTGCCCGGCGGGGTCGGCACCTTCGAGGAGCTGTTCGAAGCCATCACCTGGACCCAGCTCGGCATCCACGACAAGCCCGTGGGACTGCTCGACGTCGCCGGGTTCTACGGGCCCCTCCTGGCGTTCCTCGACGGCACGGTCGACGCGGGGTTCCTCACCCCGGGGCATCGGACGATGATCGTCGATGCCGTCGAGCCCGAGGCCATCCTCGAGCACCTGGCCGCCTGGGAGCCCGTCGCCACCTCGAAGTGGCTCCAGCTCGAGGACCTCTGACACCCAACCGCCGCACTCATCCCGCCGTGTGCCTGAACCGCTCGCTGGCGACGGTTCGTGCACGCGGGCGCGGCCGGGGGCTAGAGCGACTCGAGGATCTGGCGGGAGGCGGAGCAGCCGAGGCGGGTGGCACCCACGTCGACCATGGCCAGGGCGGTGGTGGCGTCGCGGATGCCGCCCGACGCCTTCACCCCGAGGCGGCCGCCGACGGTCTCGGCCATCAGCGCCACCGCACCGAGCGACGCTCCCCCCGCCGGGTGGAACCCGGTGGAGGTCTTCACGAAGTCCGCGCCCGCGGCCTCGGCGGCCTTGCACGCAGCGACGATGGCCCGGTCATCGGCCAGCGCGGCGGACTCGATGATCACCTTCAGCAGGATCGACGACGGCACCGCCGTGCGCACCGCGGCGATGTCGGCCTCGACCCGGTCCCACAGCCCGGCCGTGGCCCACCCCAGGTCGATCACCATGTCCAGCTCCGTGGCGCCGTCGGCCACCGCCTGCACCGCTTCGGCCGCCTTGGCCTCGGACCGGTGGGCGCCGGTCGGGAACCCGATCACCGTGCACACCGCGGTGCTGTCCGGCAGGCCGCCAGCCGGTAGCGGCAGGCGGTTGGGCGACACGCAGACCGCGCCGACGCCCAGCACCGAAGCCTCGCCGCACAGCAGCGCCACCTGGCCCGGCGTGGCTCCCGGGTCCAGGAGGGTGTGGTCGATCATCCGGGCGAGCTCAGCACGTTGCATCGGGCCATCGTGCCAGCACGGGCGACCCGTCACACCC
>CAZCVS010000449.1:0-1150 GCA_964501845.1 uncultured Iamiaceae bacterium | reverse complement strand
CCGCTCGCCCGCCGGGCCCTCACCACCCTGCGCGACCAGGACACCGGGCGAGCCGCGTTCCGGGTGGCCATGGACGACCTCGCCGGCATCCTCGTGTACGAAGCCACCCGCCTGCTCCGGGTCGAGACGTTCGACGTCACCACGCCGCTCGCCGTCACCGAGGGCATCCGGGTCACCGAGCCGCCGATGGCCGTGCCGATCCTGCGCGCCGGCCTGGGCCTGCTGCCCGGTGTGCTGCGCTACCTTCCCGACTGCCCCACCGGCTTCATCGGCGTCGCTCGCAACGAGGAGACCCTCCTCCCCGAGCCGTACATGAACTCGGTGCCCGACGACCTCCAGGGCCGCGACGTCTTGGTCCTCGACCCGATGCTCGCCACGGGCGGCTCGCTGTCCTACGCGTGCGGACTGCTCCGCGATCGCAACCCCGGCCGCCTGGTGGCCGTGTGCGTGCTGGCGGCGCCTGAAGGCGTGGCCGCGCTCGACCGCAGCGGACTGTGCGACGAACTGGTGGTGGGCTCCATCGACGACCACCTCAACGACGTCTCCTACATCGTCCCGGGCCTCGGCGACGCCGGCGACCGCCTCTACGGCACCGCCTGATCCGCCCGCCTCTGAGCGGCGGCTACCCCAGCCCGGTGGCGGCAGCCGTCGCCGCGACCAGCTGCTCGAGGGCCGCGACTGCCCTCGTCCGGGCGCCGAGCAGATCCTCGGGTGAGCCGACGGGCTCGACGACCTCCACGTAGGCCTTCAGCTTGGGCTCGGTGCCGCTGGGCCGGACCACGATGCGGCCACCGTCGAGGTGCCAGATGAGCACGTCGCTCGGCTCGAACCCGCGACCGGCGTCGCCGGCGATCAGGTCGTCGATGCGGGTGACGGCGCGACCGGCCAGCTCCGTCGGCGGCACGGTCCGCAGGCGATCCATGGCGGCGGCCAGCAGCTCCATGGCCGCGCTCCCTGGGACCCGCACGGACCACTGCACGGTCTGGTGGACCCCATGGGTGACCGCCAGGTCGTCCAGCACGTCGAGGACGGTCCGGCCCTCCGCGGCGAGCACGGCGACGGCCTCGGCCAGGAGCAGCGCGGCGGTGATGCCGTCCTTGTCTCGCACCAGCCCGCCGGCGCAGTAGCCGAGCGCCTCCTCGTACCCGAA
>CAZCVS010000448.1:0-2706 GCA_964501845.1 uncultured Iamiaceae bacterium | reverse complement strand
CACCGTCACGGCTAGGCGCGTCTCGCCCACGTCGACCGGCTCGGTCTCGATGGTGCTGCGGACCCGATCCGCGATGGTGTGGGCCTGGTCCGCATCGGCCAGGTCCTCGCAGACGATGACGAACTCGTCGCCGCCGGTGCGGCACACGGTGTCGGAGGGTCGCACGGCTCGCCCGCTCCGCTCGGCCACCTCGACCAGCAGCCGGTCGCCGCGGTCGTGGCCGTACTGGTCGTTGACGGCCTTGAAGCCGTCGAGGTCGCAGAACAGCACGGCGACAGCTCGCCCCGAACGGCGGGCGCGGGCGAGGGCCAGCGTGAGGCGGTCGAGCAGGGCCGCCCGGTTGCCCACGCCCGTCAGCGGGTCGTGCGTGGCCTGGTGGGCGAGGCGCCGCTCATCGATGGATCGCTCGACCGCGACCGTGACGAGCGACAAGACGGAGTCGCGCACCGCAGGGCGAGCGATCGGAGCTCCCGGTTCGGCGCCGAGGAGGCCGACGAGGGCCAAGGTCTGGCCGTTGCGTGGCGAGCGCACCGGGAGGATCGTCGCCGACTGGCAGGAGTCGTCGGGGAGCACCTGGTCGCCGTACCGCGGGTCGCCGAGGGCGTTGGCGACCATCACGGGCTCACCGGTGATGACGGCCTGACCGAAGGGGTTGCCGAGGCCGGGCTCGAGCGCCCCGAACCAGGCGGCGAGGGCGTCCTCGTCGGGATCGTCGGGCTCGGTGACGAGCGACAGCCGGCCCTCGTCCTCGACCGTGGCGATGACGACCGTCGCGCCCAGCGTGTGGCGCTCGAGCAGGGCGCGGGCGGCCAAGATCGCGGTGGCGACGGGCGCACCGCGCGCGATCAGCTCGAACACCTCGGCCTGCCCGTCTGCGAGCAGGGCGACGCTGCGGCGACGCAGGGCGCCGAGGAAGGCGTCGGCGGCGAACCGAACGAGCCCGAGGACCTCGTCCGATGGCGGCGGTTCGTGGGTGCGCCAGGTGAGCCCGAGGACGCCGACCAGCTCGCCGCCATAGCCCAGGCGGACCCACAGCACGCCCTTGTCGTCGGCGTCGACGAGGGCCTGCTCGGTCGCCTCGCGCGGGATCGTGCCGGGACCGTGCACGAACACGTGGCCGGCCCGCTCGAACCGGGCGGTGAGCCAGCCGAACCCCTTGACGTCGACCTTCTGGCCGCGAACCCGGGTCGGCACGGTCCGACGGCGGGACCACTGGTGCGAGACCCGCAGCGTCGACCCGTCGGGAGCAAGCTCGTCGATGAACGCCGTGTCGGCGCCGAAGAACGAAGCGATCTCCCCCAGACCGACCTCGATGGCCTCGTCGAGCAGCAGCGGCGCACACCCGATCAGTCGCGTCGAGATGGAGGCGACAAGGGCCTCGAACGCCACCTGCTCGGCGAGGGCCAGCTCGGCACGGTGGCGCTCGGTGATGTCGCGGACGATGCACAGCACCACGTCCCCGTCACCCGGGACGAAGCGGGCCTCCACCCGACGGGCGTCGAGCCCGGGCCCGGCCGCGAACACGTCGGTCTGGAGCCGCCCGGTGTCGAGCGCGGCGGCGACGGCCTGCTGGACCAGCTCGAGCGTGGCCGGATCGGCCGGGGTCCCCGCAGGGCGAGCCCCGGCGGTCGGGTCGAAGACGCCCAGGACGTGGTCGCCGTCGTCGGCCAGCTGCTGGCCGTCGCGCCGCAGCCGCACGACCGGGTCCGGCATGAGGTCGATCATCGCCTGGGCCTGGGACTCGAGGCGGACCATCGCCCGGATGTCGGCCTCGTGCTCGAGGATCCGCGAGCAGCCGTCGGCAACCAGGTCCACCAGGGCGAGCTGCCATGACGAGAACGGCTCGCGAGCGGTGGAGTCGGCGAACGCGACGGCCCCCGCCACCCGGCCGGTCACCCAGAGGGGGCACGCGACCATCGAGCCGCCGCCGAGGGGGGCGCGTTCGTGGGGCGCGCCGGGGCCGCCCAGCGCAGCGACGGTGGCCTGGCGGGCGAGCACGTCGTCGAGGCGCCAGTCCGACACGGCGTCGCCGGCCGCGGGGCCGATGGGGTCGGGACCGGCGACCGCCCGGACGGTCAGCTCGGCTGAGCCGCGCAGCAGCACGAACCCCCGCCCGACCCCCAGGGCGCGGCACCCGGCACCGAGGAGCTGGACCAGCCGCTCGTCGGGATCGCCCGGCGGCAGGCTCGCGACGCGGTGGAGCGCGGCGACATCATCGGCGTGACGGTCAGCGAGGCTGGCGGCCTCGCTTCCCGGTGCACCGACCCGCCCTCCCTCGGCCGTCGTGTCCGGATCCATAGATTCCTCTGCACCGTACCGGTGCTGTGCCGTGTCGTCGTCACCCTGCTGGGTGGTTTCCGATCGGCCGAAACGCCCGGATCTTCAGGTTTCGCGCCGCGCGCCGCCGCACTCCTCCGACCTGCCCGAAGGGCGGCGGGCGTGACCATGTGCAGAAACCGGTCTTCCGTGACGGTTCGCGCACACGGCCGGATCACACCACCTCAGCCAGCGAGACCGGTCACTCCCACTCGATGGTGCCGGGGGGTTTGCTCGTGACGTCGTACGCCACTCGGTTGATGCCGTCGACCTCGTTGATGATGCGGGACGACATGCGCTCGAGCAGGTCGTACGGGAGGCGGGCCCAGTCGGCCGTCATGGCGTCTTCGGAGGTGACGGCGCGGATGATGGCGGGGTAGCCGTAGGTTC
>CAZCVS010000447.1:0-2709 GCA_964501845.1 uncultured Iamiaceae bacterium | reverse complement strand
CCGAGGTACTTCGCCGCTTCTGCGGTGCTCAGCCATTGGATTGGGGTGGACATGCGGCGCATCGTAGCGCCCTCGGACCCTTTCATGGCGAACCATGCCGTGCTTCTGCCACCTGTCCGTGCTTTTCCATGTTCTGCAGGAACTTCGAGCCGGATGGGTAGCCCGAGGTTTGGCCACCGATCGACGGGGAGAGGCTCCGACCCATGCCCGATCCCCGCCTCGCTCCGAGCCGCATCGCCCTCCTGTCACCCCACCTGCCCGCCGGGCTGCGGAGCCAGGTCACGGTCATCTGGTGCCGCACGACCGCGGAGCTGGTGGTGCTGGCCCAAGGCGATCGGCTGCGTGCCGCGGTCATCGACGGGCGGGCACACGGCGTCGACGGCGACCTGATCGACCTGGTGCGGCGGCGCTGTCGCGTCGTCATCGTCGCCGACCGGCGGGGATCGACGGACTGGGAGGCGCTCGGAGCCATCGTGGTGTCCGAAGCACCGACGGCGCTCCGACCGCTGCTCGCCGCGGTGGAGACGGCGGAGACCGCCGGGTCGATGACCGCGCTGCCGGCAACCGGCGAGCGGGCGGTCCTGGTCGCGGTGCTCGACGCACCAGGAGGCGAGAGCGCGGCCACCGCGACGGCACTGGCGCGATCGCTCGCGGCGAACCACCGCCACCGCGCCACGGCGCTCGCCGACCTCACGCTCGACGCGCCCCACCGCGCCGTCCACGGCCTCGACCCGCACGCGCCCGGCCTGCCCGAACTGCTCACCGCGGCACGCTACGGCGACCCTCCGCCCGCCGCGGTCGGCGCCGCACTGCACCGGCTGCCCAGCGGGGTGCTCCTCCTCCCAGGCCTGCGCCGCCACCACGACTGGGTGTCGCTTGGCCGGCGCTCGGTCCAGGCCGCGCTCGAGGCCCTGCGCACCCGCGCCGATGTCGTCGTCGCCCACGTCGATCACGACCTGGAGGGCGAGGTCGAGACCGGGTCGTTCGACGTCGAGGACCGCAACGTACTGGCTCGATCGGTGACCGAAGCGGCCGACCTGGTCGTCGTCTGCGGCTCGGCGAGCCCTGCCGGGCGGGTGGGATTGCACCGTCGGCTCGAACAGCTGACCGCGTTCGGGGTCCCGGTCGAGCAGACCGTGACCGTGCTCGGCCGGCGGCGGTCCGTGCGCCGTCTCGCCCGTGCCGTCGGCTCGCTCCTCGACACAGGGGTGCGTTCGGCCGCCGTCCCCGACGAGGCGGTCCCCGAGCGGATCGTGCCCGGGACCATCGGGCACTGGGCGCAGGACCCGCGCGGCTAGGTGATCGTGAAGCTCACACGGATGGCTGGTCGGGCTGGATCACCCCGAGGGTGCCGCAGCAGCCGTAGCGGCGCTCCGCGCCGGGGGGCGGCAGCGCGTGCACCGCGCTGGCGGCCAGGTGCGCAGCATCGCCCTCCGCGAGCGCGGCGAGGTGCACGCCGGTCTGGGCCGCGGCGGCCTGCGGACCCGCCTCCCAGATCGCCCGCCACGACGGCACCGACGGCGCCACCAGCGCCGCAGCCCGCTGGTGGAACCGGTGCAGCGCCTCAGGCCCTCCCTCGAGCAGATCGCCGAAGCCCTGGACCGCCAGGTCCTTGCGGGCGCGCACCGCCGAGTCGTCGCCCGCCGTGGTGACGGCGCCGGAGGACAAGGCGGCCGCCGAGCGGTAGCGCTCGGGATCGGCCAGGACGTCGTCGGGGAACGTGATGACCATGTCACCGGCCTCCGGCAAGCCGGCGTTGCCCATCAGCACCAGGATCTCGAGCTGGTGGTCGTTGACCAGGCGGTGGATGGTCCCGGGGGTGAACCAGGCGAAGGCTCCGGCCTCGAGCGGCGTCTCGGTGAACCCGTCGCCGCCCAGCGTGACGACCCGGCCCCGACCGCCCACCACGGCGTAGGCCTCGGTGCACGCCGTGTGGCAGTGGGGCGTGCCCCCGGCGAGGCCGTCGAT
Organism: uncultured Iamiaceae bacterium; assembly: GCA_964501845.1. Classification (GTDB taxonomy): domain Bacteria; phylum Actinomycetota; class Acidimicrobiia; order Acidimicrobiales; family Iamiaceae; genus Aquihabitans. The sequence continues at coordinate 741 of CAZCVS010000447.1, read as the reverse complement.
CGACGTGGACTCGTACACCCGCAGGTGGCTCACCGCCACGCCGCCCGGGAACGGCGGGCTGCCGGGGTTCGCCCGGTGGCCGCCGGGCACCTCGATCATCGGCTCCTCGGCTCCACCGGCCCAGCATGCCCGATGCGACCCACCGCCGGGGGCGACACGGTAGGTTCTCGCCTCGGTCGGTCGAGGGGAGCTCGGGTGCGTCGGTTCGTGGTGCTGGTCGTGGCGTTGTCGGTGGGGGCGGCCCTCGTGTCGTGCACGAGCGGCGACGGTGACGGGGCGTCGTCGACCACCGCTCCCAACGGCGGGGGCGGCGCACTCCCTGCCTCGGAGACCGCCGGGCTCATCCCGGAGGACGAGTGGCGGGCGCAGCAGGACGGGTTCCTCGAGTTCGCCACCAGCGAGGAGCTGTCCCCGGGCAGCCCACTCTCCCTACTCGCCCACGGCACCGCCGCCGAGCGCGCCGGCGAGGAGCCCGACCTGACGAGCGCCACCCCCGAGGACTTCGCCGACATCTTCGCGAAGCTCGAGGCGTTCGAGGACACCGGCGACTTCGACATCAACCGCCTGCTGTTCCTCTGGCAGCACCACGCCGACGACCTCGACCCCGACCTCGCCGCGGCCATCGAGGAGCGGCTCCTGGCGTTCAAGTACTGGTGGACCGAGCCGACGCCCGAAGGCATCATCGACAGCCAGTACTACTGGACCGAGAACCACCAGATCATCTTCTTGGCCAACGAGTAC
>CAZCVS010000446.1:0-2711 GCA_964501845.1 uncultured Iamiaceae bacterium | reverse complement strand
CCCACCCAGCACTCGGTCACCGAGCTGCGCAGCCGGGGCATCCAGCCCGACCTGATCGTGTGCCGCAGCGAAGCCGCCCTGTCGCCGGACCTCAAGCGCAAGATCTCCAGCCTGTGCGACGTCCCGCCTGCGTGCGTCGTCAACTGCGCCGATGCCGGCAACATCTACGAGATCCCGCTCGTGCTGCACGAGGAGGGGCTCGACACCGAGGTGTGCAACATCTTGCGCATCGACGAGGGCGAACCCGACCTGACCGAGTGGGAGGCTCTGGTCGACCGGGTCGAGTCGTCCACCAAGCCGGTGCGCATCGGCCTGATCGGCAAGTACGTGACGCTCATCGACGCCTACCTCTCGGTGGTCGAGGCGACCAAGCACGGCGGCTTCCACCACGGCGCCAAGGTCGAGATCGTCTGGATCCAGGCCGAAGACGTCGAGGGGCTCCTCGCCGCCGACAAGCTGCGCGACCTCGACGGCCTGGTGATCCCCGGCGGGTTCGGTGAGCGGGGCACCGAGGGCAAGATCGCGGCAGCCAGCTACGCCCGCGAGAACCAGATCCCGTGCCTCGGCCTGTGCCTCGGCCTCCAGATGATGGTGATCGAGTACGGCCGCAACGTGCTGGGGCTCACCGGCGCCAACTCCTCGGAGCTGGACCCCCAGACCCCGCACCCGGTCATCGACCTCATGGACTCCCAGCGCGAGGTCACCGATCTCGGCGGCACGATGCGCCTCGGCGCCTACGTCGCCGAGCTCGAGCCCGGCTCCAAGGTGGCCGAGGCCTACGGCAAGACCGTCGTGTCGGAGCGCCACCGCCACCGCTACGAGTTCAACCCCCGGTACCGGAGCCAGTACGAGGCCTCGGACCTCTGGCTGTCGGGCTCGTCGCCGGACCACCGCCTCGTCGAGTTCATCGAGCTGCGCGACCACCCGTTCTGGGTCGGCACCCAGGCCCACCCCGAGTTCAAGAGCCGGCCCACCAACCCGGCACCGCTGTTCCGGGACTTCGTCGGCGCGGCGCTGAAGCGGGCAGAGGGGCGCTCGCCGCACCTCTTCGACCTGGACCGTCCCGACACCATCCAGGTCGACGCCTGAGGTGACCGGGTTCCGCCACCTCGGCGACCGCGAGGTGGCGAAGCTCGACCGCCTCCGCGTCGTGCGCGCCTCCTTCGAAGCTCCCGACGGCTCCCGGTTCGAGCGCGACGTCATCCGCAACCAGGAGGTCGTGGCCGTGGTCCCCGTCCTGGACGACGGAGAGACCGTGCTGCTCGTGCGCCAGTACCGGGGGCCGATCGACCAGGACCTCCTCGAGATCCCCGCCGGCCTGTGCGACGTCGAGGGCGAGGATCCCGACGCCACCGCCCGACGCGAGCTGATCGAAGAGGTGGGCCAGGAGGCCGGCACGCTCGAACAGGTCGCGGCCTACTTCCCGTCCGCCGGCTTCAGCGACCAGTTCGTCCGGCTCTACGTGGCGACCCACCTCACCGAGGTGCCCCACGACCGCCAGGGCCCCGAAGAAGCGGCCATGACGGTCGAGGAGTTCGCCTTGGCGGACCTCGACGCGGCCATCGCCAACGGCACCCTCGCCGACAGCAAGACCCTGATCGGGCTGATGATCGTTCGCGACGCCCGCGCCAGGAACCGCCAGCTGTCCCGATGAGCACCGACGATCTGCCGGTCGAGGTTGATGACTTCCTCCTGTCGCTCCGGGTCGAGCGGGGACGGTCCGCCAACACGCTCAAGGCCTATGCCACCGACCTGCGCGCCTACGTCGCCTGGCTCGATGATCGGGGCCTCACCGTCGGCGAGGTCGACGAGGAGACCATCACCGCCTACGTGAACGCGCTGAAGGCCGGCGACCGCGCGCCCAGCGGCGTCAAGCGGATGCTGGTGGCGGTGCGGGGCCTGCACCGGTTCCTCGCCGAGGAGACCGAGGGCGTGCCCGACCCGACCGTGAACGTCGAGGTGCCGAAGCCGCCCAAGGGCCTCCCGAGGGCGCTCACCGAGGCCGAGATCGAGCTGCTGCTCGGCTCCATCACCGGCACCGACCCCGTCGCCCGCCGTGACCGGGCCATCCTCGCGGTGCTCTACGGGACCGGGGCCCGCATCGGCGAGCTGAGCGGCATGTCACTGTCGGACCTGGATCTCGACGCCGGCCTGGTGCGGCTGTTCGGCAAGGGGGCGAAGGAGCGCATCGTCCCGCTCGGCCGGTACGCGCTGGTCGCCCTCGTCGAGTGGCTCGGCCCCCAGGGGCGCCCGCTGATGGAGCCCGAGCGGTGGAAGCAGCGTGACGACGCGGACGCCGTGTTCCTCAACCAGCGCGGCGGGCGGCTCCAGCGCCAGGGCGCCTGGCTGGTGGTCCGGAAGGCCGCCGACGAGGTCGGTCTGGGCAGCCGGCTGACGCCTCACGTGCTGCGCCACTCGTGCGCCACCCACATGCTCGATCACGGCGCCGACATCCGCACCGTGCAGGAGCTGCTGGGCCATGCCTCGATCAGCACCACGCAGGTGTACACGCTCGTGTCCGGGGAACGGCTCCAGTCCGTCTACCGGGCGGCGCACCCTCGGGCCACGGCTGGGTAGCCTGAGGCCATGTCCACGCCTGACCTGACCTCCGTCCGCGACCAGCTCGATGCCGAGCGCGCGGATCTGGCGCGCCAGCTGCAGGAGCTGAGCACCGACGGCGCCGCGCTCGACGCCGACGAGAACTTCGCCGA
>CAZCVS010000445.1:0-2719 GCA_964501845.1 uncultured Iamiaceae bacterium | reverse complement strand
GAGCTGCACTTCTCGATCGGCTACACCGAGCCCAACGCCGGCACCGACCTGGCCTCGCTCACCACCAAGGCCGTCAAGGACGGCGACGAGTGGGTGATCAACGGCCAGAAGACGTTCACCTCGCTGGCCAACTACGCCGACTACATCTGGCTGGCCGCCCGGACCGATCCTGACGCCACCAAGCACAAGGGCATCACGATGTTCCTGGTGCCCACCACCGATCCCGGGTACTCGTACTCCAAGATCCACACCATGGTGAACGCCAGCACCTTCAACACGTTCTACGACGACGTGAAGGTGCCCGACTCCGCCATCTTGGGCGAGCTCCACGGCGGTTGGGGCCTCATCATCAACCAGCTCAACTACGAGCGGGTCGGCCTGGCGCCGCCCGGGATGATCGAGCGCACCTACGAGGACACGCTCGCCTGGGCCCGGGAGAACACCACGCCTGACGGCAAGCGGGTCATCGACCAGGAGTGGGTCCAGCTCAACTTGGCCAAGGTGCGCGCCGGCATCGAGTTCCTGACCCTCCTCAACTGGAAGGTGGCGGCGCTCGAGGCGGCGGGCGAGCAGGTCAACCCGGCCGATGCCAGCTCGATCAAGGTGTTCGGCACCGAGTTCTTCACCGACGCCTACCAGCTGCTCGCCGAGATCCTCGGCCAGGCGGCCAACCTCACGGCGGACTCGCCTGCGGCCGAGCTGGCCTCGCGCATCAACCGGGGTGCCCAGGGCTCGTTGATCTTGACCTTCGGCGGAGGCGTGAACGAGATCCAGCGCGACCTCATCGCCATGTTCGGCTTGGGCATGCCTCGCATGCCGCGGATGTAGGAGACACCCATGGACTTCGCACTCTCAGATGAGCAGACCTCCCTCCGCGACCTCGCGGCGCAGATCCTCAGCGAGCAGCTTCCCGCGGACCGGCTGCGCGACATCGAAGCCGGCGATGACTGGTTCGCGCCGGACACCTGGTCCGAGCTGGCCAAGGCCGACCTGCTCGGGCTGTCGCTCCCCGAGGCCCACGGCGGCGGCGGCTACGGCTTCTTCGAGCTCGCTCTGATCCTCGAGCAGGTGGGGCGCAACGTCGCACCGCTCCCCGTGTTGTCGACGCTCGTGCTGGGCGCGCTGCCCCTGGCCGAGTTCGGTTCGGCCGATCAGCAGGCGGCCTGGCTGCCCGGCGTCATCGACGGATCCGTCATCCTCACGGCCGCGCTGTCAGAAGGCGGTGACGGCCTGCCCCCTGAGGTTCCCGTCACCACCGCGACCGCGTCGGGCGACGGCTGGACCATCAGCGGGACGAAGCGCCTGGTCCCCGGTGCGGTCCACGCCGCCCGCATCTTGGTCCCGGCCCGAACCGGCGATGGCACCTCGACGGTGTTCCTGGTCGATCCGTCCGCTGGCGGTATCACGGCCGAGGTCAACCACGGCCCGAACCTCGAGCCGCTCACCACGCTCACGTTCGACGGCGTCGCTGTCGGGGCCGCGGACGTGGTCGGTGCGGTCGATGGCGGTGGCGCGGTCACCGCATGGATCACCGACCGGGCCGTGGCCGCGTACTGCGCCGTCACCGCCGGCGTGTGCGAGGCCGCCACCCGCATCACCGCCACGTACACGAGCGAGCGCAAGCAGTTCGACACGCCGATCGCCACCTTCCAGGCCGTCGCCCACCGGGTCGCCGACGCCTACATCGACACCGAAGCCGTCCGCCTCACCGCCTACCAGGCGGCGTGGCGGCTGGGGGAGGGCCTCCCGGCGGCCGAGGAGCTGGCCATCGCCAAGTTCTGGGCGGCCGACGGGGCGCACCGCGTGGTCCACGCCGCGCAGCACCTGCACGGCGGCATCGGCGTCGACACCGACTACCCGGTGCACCGCACCTTCCGGTGGGCGAAGCACCTCGAGCTCAGCCTCGGCGGCGGCACGACGCACCTGCGCCGCCTCGGCGCGCTGCTGGCCGCTGGCTGAGATCCGTCGGCGCGACATCTGACGGTTCGTCAGGTGGGGCCTGGCGGCCGCGCTACATTCCTGCACCGAGCACTTGAAGGGGACCTGCTTGTGAACATCCGTGTCGTTGCGCTGTGCTGCGCCATCGCCTTGTTGGCGACGGCGTGCGGCAGCCGGCTGTCCGATGAGGAGCTGGCCACCGGAGGAGGCACTGGAAGCGCCGCCGCGCCGTCCAGCAGCAGCGGGGGAGCCGGAGGCACCGGGAGCGCCGGCATCTCCGAAGGCGAAGGCGGACCCAAGATCGGGACGCTCGCGGTGCCGTGCGGCGAGGGCGAGGAGGCCCCGACGGCTCCGCCCGAGGGCACCGAGGGCGTCACCGCCGAGGCCATCAAGATCGCGGTCATCTCCGACAAGGCCGGCCAGGTGAAGGTCCCCACCGCCAGCATCGAGGAGTCGATGCAGGCCTACGTCGACTGGTGCAACGGCTTCGGCGGCATCAACGGCCGCACGCTCGAGCTGACCAAGATCGACTCCAAGCTGTTCAACCACCTGGATGCGACGAAGGAGGCGTGCAACGCGGGCGTGTTCGCCATCGTCGGCTCGGGCTCGGTGACCGACAACCAGGGCGCCCAGCAGATGGTCGACTGCGGCCTAGTCGAGGTGCCGGCCTACACCGCCACCGCCGCCAAGGGGCTCAGCGACAACGTCGTGGCCCCGGTGCCCAACCCGTCGGACTTCTACCCGATCGGCGGCGCGCTCTGGGTCAAGGAGCAGCACCCGA
>CAZCVS010000444.1:0-2723 GCA_964501845.1 uncultured Iamiaceae bacterium | reverse complement strand
CCCGCAAGGGCGAGAAGCCGTCGGACCACGCACCCGTCATCATCGACCTGGCCGACTGACCTCGTCGCCCCTCTCCCTCGGAGCCCCACCGTGAGCGATCAGCCACCCCCGTTCGAGTACCTGCCGAAGATGACCGGGGAGGCCGACCCCGAGCGCCTCGACCTCGTCACCAAGCGGCTGCGGGCCGCCGCGGCCGATGACCTCTCGCCGCGGCGCCAGGCGCTGAAGGAGCTGGCCGATGCCGCCCGAGATCTCGTGGACCGGCTCGTCGCCACCGATGCCCCCGACGACGTGATCGCCGCGGCGACGGACGAGGTGGTCGCGGCCGCGGCCCGGTTCGAGGGCTACCACCAGGGGTCGCTGTACGGCTTCTCGGAGATGGCCAACGCCGGAGGTCGCCAGGACCCGCTCTACGACCACAGCCCGCTCATCGGCATCGCCAACCCGCTGGCACCGCCCATGACCATCCGCGAGGAGGACGGGGTCATCGTGGCCGAGGTCCTGTTCGGTCAGGCGTACGAAGGGCCGCCCGGCTGCGTCCACGGCGGGTACGTCGCCGCCGCGTTCGACGAGCTCCTCGGCGCCACCCAGTCGCTGTCGGGCGCGCCGGGCATGACCGGGACCCTCACGGTCCGCTACGAGTCCCCGACGCCGCTGAAGACCCTGCTGCGGATGGAGGGCCGCCTCGTGGGCGTCGAGCGCCGCAAGATCTTCACCGAGGGGTCGATCATCGTCGACGGCCGGGTCACAGCCACCGCCAAGGGCATCTTCATCGCCATGCAGCCCGGTCAGTTCCTCGACCTGATCGCCGAGCGCCAGGCCCGCGGCGAGGAGATCCGCTAGGCGTCTCCGCCCTCAGCGGTCGACGAAGCGGTCGACGAGCTCGGCCTCGGCCGCGAGGTACTCCTCGAGGCCCTCCACGATCGCCCGCTCCACCCGGCCGCCCACCAGCGGGGCGCGCACCTTCACCTCGCCGCTGAGCGTGCGCACGGCACCATCTCCCTGCGCATCGATGCGGGTGGTGCCCGCCGCCGAGAAGCGGTCGGCGTAGTTGTCCGGGACGAACCGGAAGGCGGTCGTGCCCGCGGCCAGGTCGTGGGTGGACTCCTGGACCCACGACAGCTTGCTGGGGTCGATCGCGGCCGCGACCGCCGGGGAGAACTCGCGGACGAACTGGACGTGGATGCGCATGCGGGCCGTGTCGCCGTCGCGCTCGTGGCTCAGCACACGCATGTCGCCGAGGTTCGGCAGCCCGACGAGGGTGGGGTAGAGGGCCGGATCCGTGTACGCCTCGTCGACCACGCGGGCCTCGTGGCGGAACCTCTGGCTGATCTCGAAGCGCACTCGGTCTCCCGGCGGTTGGTGCGGTGGTTCAGGTGCCGGTGAGCGGATCGGTCACCGGCACGGCTACGTCTCCGGGCTCGCCGGCGACGACGGCGAGCAACCTAGCTCCGTGCCGTTCCCGCGTGGACGGGCCGACGTCGCGCACCGCCGCCAGCTCGTCGAGCGTGGCCGGCCGGGCCCGCACCAGCGCCTCCACCGCCTTGTCCGACAGCACGACCGTAGGCCGCACTGCCGCCTGGCGCGCCACCTCCGCCCGCCAGGCCTGCAGCGCGGACCGCAGCACGTGGGCGTCGTGGAGCGGGCGCTCACCGAGATCGGCGCGGTCGAGCTCGGCGCGGGTGGCGACGACGGCCGAGCGGGGATCGTCGGCGTGGACGACCTCACGGGCGAGCTCGCCCGTCGCCCCGCGGATCCACGCCAGGTACGGCGACGGGCGGCGATCGACGGTCTGGGCACCGAAGGTGCGCTGCTCGGCCCAGGTGCAGCGCAGCACGTCCGCGGCGCGGGTGACGGCCACGTAGAAGAGCCGCTGCTCCTCCTCGCGGTCGGCAGGCGCCTTGGCGTGGTTGATCGGCACGAAGCCGGCCTCGACCCCGGCGAGGTGCACCACCGGCCACTCCAGGCCCTTGGCGGCGTGGAACGTGAGGATGCTCACCGCGTCGGCCGACTCGGGGCCGTCCTCCCGCAGCGTCGCCCGGAGCCAGCCGCTGAAGCCGTCGGTGCGGGCGGTCGGCTCGACCACGAGCAGGTCCCGGCCGAGCCGGAGCACCTGTTCGTGCGATGCGATCTTGCGGCCCGCCGCCGTGGTCTCGTCGACGAGCGGAGCGAGGTCGTCGTCCCCGTCGGTGTCGTCGTCTTCGAACGCCTCGAGCAGGGCGCTGCGCTGGGCGGCGATGGAGCTCTCGAGGTCGGCGAGCGTGGTGGCGAGCGGCTCGCGCAGCTTGTCGAGGCGGCCCAGCAGATCGCGCACCTCGGGGTCGTCCAGCAGCTGGCCGGCGCCGCGGACCCGGTGGGGGATCGCCGCTCGCCGGAAGGCGGCCTCGATCACCGAGGTCTGGGCGTTCGTGCGCACCAGCACGGCTTGGGCGGACCACGGCCGGCCGGGCACGTGGTTGTCGTGGACCGCTCGAGCGATGCCGTGGGCCTCGTCGAGGTCGGAGGCGTACCCGGCCACCGACGGGAGGGCGCCGTCGGTGCGGTGCGGCTGCAGGCCGTGGCGCGCTCCCGGCCGTCCGCCGGACAGCACGGCCGCGGCGGTGTGGAGGATCTGCGGTGTGGACCGGTAGGAGTGCTCGAGCGCGACGACCTCGGCGCCGGGGTGCTGGGCCGCGAAGTCCACGAGGAAGCTGGGGTCGGCGCCGTTCCACGAGTAGATCGCC
>CAZCVS010000443.1:0-2729 GCA_964501845.1 uncultured Iamiaceae bacterium | reverse complement strand
GCTACGTGCCGCAGACCAAGAACGTGTTCCCCTCGCTCACCATCGAGGAGAACCTCCGGATGGGGATCTTCTTGGACCCCGGCCGCTTCGACGAGCGCTTCGAGCGGGTCGTCAGCCTGTTCCCGCTGCTCGCCGACCGGCGCAAGGAACGGGCCGGCCTGCTGTCGGGCGGCCAGCGCCAGATGGTCGCCATGGGTCGGGCGCTCATGACCGATCCGGCGGTGCTTCTGCTCGACGAGCCGTCGGCCGGTCTCTCCCCCATCAACCAAGATGAGGTCTTCGCCCGCATCGACGAGGTCAAGCGGGCCGGCGTGTCGGTGGTGATGGTCGAGCAGAACGCCCGCAAGTGCCTCCAGATCGCGGATGTGGCCTTCGTCCTCGACCAGGGCCGCAACGCCTACACCGGCACCGGCCGGGAGCTGTTGGACGACCCGACGGTCATCGAGCTCTACCTCGGCACCCTCGCCCGCGACCTCTAGGTCCAGACGCGCAGGAGGCGGGGCCAAAGCCCCGCCTCCCTTGCGGATCTCAGGTCAGCGATCGCCTAGCTGGCGACCACCACCTGCTCGTCGACCTCGTAGGTGCCGTCGTCGAGGAACGTGTACACGTCGTAAGACCCGGCGCTCGGCTCACCCCATTCGGAGAAGTCGAGGGCGCCCGAGGCACCGTCGTAATCGATCTCCTTGTCCTCCTTGAGGAGGGCCAGGCAATCGGCGTAGGTGGAGCACTTCTCGCCACCACCCTCACCACCGCCGGAGACGTTGATGATCTCCTTGGCGATGTCGAAGGGAGCGTCCGACTGGGCCTTCTCGGCGGCGAGCGCCATCAAGATGACGCAGTCGTAGGACTGGGCCGAGTAGATCGGCGACTCCACCTCAGGGGCGAACTCGGCGAAGGCCTCCGGGAAGAACGACGCGCCGTCCTCCGGAGCGGCCGAGGCTGCCGTGCCGCGGATGCCTGCGGTCGAAGCCGGATCGGCCTCGTCGACCTTCTCGAAGAGGTCGTTGGCCTGGAGGCCGTCGGTGACGTACAGGGGGAGGTCCGACGGACCGGCGCCCTGCTTGATCATCTCGGCGATGACCTTGCCACCGTCTTCGGGGTAGGCCACCAGGACCACGGCGTCGGGCTCAGCACCGACCACGGTCTCGACCTCGGCGTCGAAGGAGGTGGCGCTCACGTCGTAGGTGACGTTCTCCACGATCTCCGCACCGTTGTCGGTGAGGGCCGGGTCGAGGAACTCGACGAAGCCGGTGCCGTAGTCGGTGTTCTGGGCGATGATGGCCACGTTCTGGTGGCCGTCATCGGAGACGACCTTGGCCAGGGCCTGGGCCTGCAGGTTGTCCGGGGGAGCCGTGCGGAAGTACAGGCCCTCGTCCTCCCAGAAGGTGAGGTCGCTGGCCGTGTTCGACGGCGAGCACTGGGCCGTTCCCGACGACACCACGCGATCGATGATCGCCCGCGTCGTGCCCGATGGGGCCGCACCGATGATGCCGTCGACGTTCTCGTTGTTGATGAGCTCGTCGACCGACGTCGCCGCAAGGTCGTCGTCGGCGGCGCCGCCGTCGTCCTTCACCGTGATCGTCGCGTCCTTGCCCAGGACGCCACCGGCCTCGTTGATGTCGGCGATGGCCATCTGAGCGCCCTGGATCATGGGCGGGCCGAGGAAGTCGAGGTTGCCCGACTGGGGAAGGACGGCGCCGAGGTTCAAGGTGCCGTCGCCCTCGGTGCGGCCACCGTTCTCATCCGGTGGCGTGGCGGTCGGCGTCTCGCTCCCCGCCACCGTGGTGGTGGTGTCGTCGCCATCCGACGAGTCGCTGTCGCTGCCGCAGGCGGCAAGCATCAAGGCCAACCCCGCCGCCACGGCACCGAGCCGCATTGCTCTGCTGGTCGTTCGCATCAAGTTTCCCCTTCGTTCGCGAGATGGTCGCTGGGGGAAACCTAGGGCGTCGCCAGCGCGAGTGCTCGCGATCTCTGCGGCTGCGGTTCCTCACGGCACCGCCGTACGATGCGGCCATGGCCGACACCTCCCGCCTCTACTTCCGCCAGATCCTCGCCGGCATGGACATCGCCGAGGACGACCCCGTCGCCCAGCAGATGGTCAACTTCGTCTACCTCATCGGCGACCGGGAGACCGGAGAGGCCGTCGTGGTCGATCCGGCGTACGACCCGCAGGCCATCCTCGACCTCGTCGAGGCCGACGGCATGAAGCTCACCGGTGCGCTCGGCACCCACTTCCACGCCGACCACGTCGGCGGTTCGCTCGGTGGGATGGCTGACATCGTGGGCATCGCCGAACTGCTCGAGCTGGTGCAGGTGCCGATCCACCTCCAGGCCGAGGAGGTCGACTGGGTGGCCCGCACCACGGGCGTCACCGAATCGCACCTCGCGTCGCACGCCAGCGGCGACACCGTGATGGTGGGCGACATCCCCATCACCCTCATCCACACGCCCGGCCACACCCCCGGGAGCCAGTGCTTCCTCGTCGACGGGAAGCTGGTCGCTGGCGACACCCTCTTCCTCAACGGGTGCGGCCGCACCGACCTGCCCGGCAGCGACCCGGAGCAGATGTACTACTCGCTCACCCAGCGCCTGGGACAGGTCCCCGACGACGCCGTGCTCTACCCCGGCCACCTCTACTCCGAGAAGCCGTTCGCCACCATGGCCGAGACCCGCAGCCGCAACGTCGTCTTCCGCCCCGGCTCCCTCGAGCAGTGGCTGATGATGTTCTC
>CAZCVS010000442.1:0-2735 GCA_964501845.1 uncultured Iamiaceae bacterium | reverse complement strand
GCCAGGTACATCACCTGGCAGAAGATCTGGTTGGTGGCCGGATCGTTGTAGTACGGCAGCGCCAGCGCGACCGCGGCGATGATCGCACCGAACACGATGCGCAGCCACGGAACGGCCCGAGGCGCCCCGGTGGGGGCGGTCGGCACGGCGAACGCCGGCGGGGTGTCCGGAAGGTTGGTCGACTGATCGCTCATCAGACGCGCTCCACGATGTTGCGGCCGAACAGGCCGTTGGGCCGCACCAGCAGCACGACGAAGATCAGACCGAGCGGGACGACCAGCTCGATGCCCTGCAAGAAGTCGACGTACTGGATGGTGAGCGAGCGGGCGATGCCGACCACGAGGCCGCCGACCACCGCGCCGAGCGGGCTGTCGAAGCCGCCGAGCGCGGCCGCGGCGAACGCATAGACGAGCACCTGCTGCATGAGCGAGGTGTCGAAGCCGCCCGTGCCCCGACTGGCGGCCATGGTGCCGGCGATCGCACCGAGGACGGCGGCGATGCCCCACCCGAGCATGAGCATGTTGCCCGGGTTGATGCCGACCAGCTTCGACGACTCCGGGTTCGATGCCACCGCTCGCAGCGCGAGGCCGATCTTGGTCTTCTGGAGGAGGACGAACAGCACGGCGCACTCGACGGCGAGCACCGCGGCGCGGCCGAGGATCGCCTTTTGGATTCCGAGACCGAAGATGTCGACGTCGCCCCTCGGGAACATCAGGGGCATCTGGAGCGCCTCCTGGCCGGGCTTGATGAAGATCAGCTGGCACAGGGCGTTGAGGGCGAGGAAGAGGCCGAGGGTCACGATCACGACGTTGAGCGGGTTCTTCGATGCTTCGACCGGCCGGATGAGGATCCGCTCGATGGCCGCGCCGGCGAAGAACGAGAACACCATCGAGCCGAGCAGCGCCGGCCAGATCGACAGGCCCTGATCGGTGAGCCACCAGGTGAAGAAGGCAGAGAAGAGCGCCATCTCGCCCTGCGCGAAGTTCAGCAGGCCGGTGGTGCGGTAGATGATGACGAGGGCGAGGGCGACGGAGGCGTAGACCGCTCCGGTGCCGACACCGTTCATGACCTGGTCGAAGAAGAGCTGCATCAGAACCCCAGGTACGCCTTGCGGACGTCTTCGTCCGCCGAGAGCTCCTCGGCGGTTCCCTCGACGACGATGGACCCCGTCTCGAGCACGTAGCCGCGCTGGGCGATCTCCAGCGCCAAGCCGGCGTTCTGCTCCACGATCAGCATGGTCAGCCCTTCGGTGCGGTTGATCTCGCCGAGACGGGCGAACAGGTCCCGGGTGATGAGCGGCGCCAGGCCGAGCGAGGGCTCGTCGAGCAGCAGCAGCCGCGGCCGGCCCATGAGGGCCCGGGCGATGGCGAGCATCTGCTGCTCGCCCCCCGACATCGACCCGGCGGCCTGGTTGCGGCGCTCGGCCAGCCGGGGGAAGGCCTCGTACCAGTGCTCCAGGTCGGAGGCGACGCCCTGGTCCTTGCGGGTGATGGCGCCCAGCCGGAGGTTCTCGTCGACCGACAGGTCGCCGAACGTGCCCCGCCCCTGGGGGACGTGGGCGATGCCCCGGCGGGCGGTGGCCTGCGGGCTCTCCTTGGTGATGTCGCTGCCGTCGAAGAACACCTCGCCCCGGATGTCGTCGAGCATCCCGCAGATCGCCCGGAGGGTGGTGGTCTTGCCGGCGCCGTTGGCACCGAGGATGACCCCGACCTCGCCCTCGGCCACACCGAGGTCGAGCGACGAGAGGACGTTGACGGGGCCGTAGCCACCGGAGACGGAGCGGAGCTCGAGCAGCATCAGGCCGGCGTCCCCAGGTAGGCCTCGATCACGACCGGGTCGTCACGGACCTGGTCGGGGGTGCCCTCGGCGATCTTGCGGCCGAAGTCCATCACCACCACCGATTGCGAGATGGCCATGACCATCGACATGTGGTGCTCCACCAGCAGGATCGTGAGGTCGAACTCGTCGCGGATGTGCTTGATGGTCTCGCCCAGTTCGTCGACCTCGCCGTGGGTGAGGCCGTTGGCAGGCTCGTCGAGCAGCAGCAGCTTGGGCCGCGACGCGAGCGCCCGGGCGAACTCCAGGCGCTTGAGCGTGCCGAACGGCAGCCCGAAGGCCGGGCGGTCGGCAAGGTGGCCGAGCGACATGCGCTCGAGGATCTCCCGGCAGTCGGTGCGGAGCCGCCGCTCCTCCTTGGCGGACCCGATGCGCAGCATGGAGGCGATGAAGCCCACCGAGCCCTCGGTGTGGGCGCCGACCATCACGTTCTCCAGCACGGTGAGTGCGGGGAACAGGGCGAGGTTCTGGAACGTCCGGGCCACGCCGATCCGGGAGATCTTGTGCGGCGGCAGCGCCAGCAGGTCCTGGCCGTCGAAGGTGACGTGGCCGCTCTGCGCCTCGTAGAGGCGGCTGACCACGTTGAACATGGTGGTCTTGCCGGCGCCGTTGGGGCCGATGAGGGCGCAGATCTCGCCCGCGTCCACGGCGAAGCTGAGGCCGTCGAGGGCCACCACTCCGCCGAAGCGCACCTCGATGTCACGTACGTCGAGCAGGGCCAAGACCCCAACACCCCTTGTTCGTCCCCTGGACCGACCGCAGCACACGCGCTGTGGTGGCGGTCACACTAGTCAGGACCAGGGGCGGCCTGGACCGGAACGCGTTCTCGTCCGCTCAGCGGGCGCCCATGAACATCACGCGGAGCTGGTCGTACGCCTCGATGCAGCGCCCGGCGCCGA
>CAZCVS010000441.1:0-2743 GCA_964501845.1 uncultured Iamiaceae bacterium | reverse complement strand
CCCATGAACATCACGCGGAGCTGGTCGTACGCCTCGATGCAGCGCCCGGCGCCGAGCACCACGGCCTCAAGCGGCTGGTCCACGAGGGTGACGGGGATCTCCGTCTCCTCGGCCAGGCGGTGGGCCAGGCCCTTCAGCATCCCGCCACCGCCGACGAGGTGCATGCCCCGCACGATGAGGTCGTGGGCCAGTTCGGGCGGTGCCTCGCCGAGGCAGGCGATGACCGAGTCGACGATCGCCGACACCGGCTCGGAGATGGCCTCGCGCACCTCCTGGGGCGAGAGGATCACCGTCTTGGGAAGCCCGCTCATGAGGTCCCGGCCGCGGACCTCGGCCTTGATGTCGTCTTGGACCGGCCAGGCCGAGCCGATGGCGACCTTGATCTCCTCGGCCGTGCGCTCGCCGATGGCGATGCCGTACTCGCGGCGGATGAAGGTCTGGATGGCGGCGTCGATGTCGAACGAGCCGACCCGCACCGCCTGCAGGGCGACGACGCCGCCAAGGCTGATGAGCGCGGTCTCCGAGGTGCCGCCGCCGACGTCGACCACCATGTTGGCGGCCGGCTCGTTCACCGGCAGGTAGGCGCCGAGCGCGGCGGCCATGGGCTGCTCGATGAGCTGGGCGTCGGCGGCACCGGCCCGCCGGGCGGCCTCGGTGACGGCCCGGCGCTCGACCTCGGTGATGGCCGACGGCACGCAGATGACCACGCGGGGCCGGTTGAACTTCGAGACCCCGGCTCGCTGCAGCAGCAACCGGATCATGCGCTGGGTGACGTCGAAGTCCGTGATGGCGCCCTGGCGCAGGGGCCGCACGGCCACGATGTAGCCGGGGGTGCGGCCGATCATCTGCCACGCCTCCTGGCCCATGGCCAAGACGTCGCCGGTCTGCTGGTTGAGGGCGATCACCGACGGCTCGTTGAGCACGATGCCCTGGCCCTTGGCGTACACCAGGGTGTTGGCGGTGCCGAGGTCGATGGCGAGGTCGCGGGCCATCAGCGACCGCCCGCCGGCGGGCCCTCGTCCGACGACGGTCGGCGAGGGGCCTGGCGGGGCGCCCCACCCGACGGGGCCGGGCCCCGCTCGGGTCGGCGCTGGACCGGTGCCGCATCGGGGGACAGCGCGGTCATCTCGCGCCGGAAGGCGTCGACGCCGGACTCGACCGAGGACGGCTCGCGGTTGCGCGCCCACACCCACAGGGCGTACGCCGACACGACGAGGATCGGCAGCAGCAGGAACAGGAGGACCTTCACGGTGCCGCCACCCGTGGGCGGTGCAGGCCGGCGACGTCGTGGCCGCCGCGGTGATCGCACCGGCCCCAGTCGTCGTGGCCGCCGGCCCAGTGCTCGCGCTTCCAGATGGGAGCGGTGGCCTTCACCTCGTCGATGGCCCACCGGGCTGCCTCGAACGCGGCGTCGCGGTGGGCGGAGGACACGGCGACGACCACCGCCGCCTCGGTGACCTGCAGCGCGCCGGTGCGGTGCCACAGCACGATGCGATCGGCCTCCGGGTACCGGGCGCGGGTCTCCGCGGCCACGATCCCGAGGACGGGCACCACCTGCTCGTCGTACGCCTCGTACTCCAGCAGGTGGACGCCGGTGCGGTCGCCGGCGTGGTCGCGGGCCGTGCCCACGAACGTGACCGATGCCCCCGATCCGGGCGTGACGACCCACGACGAGGCCCGTTCGACCGGGAGCGCTTCAACCGCGCACGCCAGCCAGTCGGCGCCGACGGGCGGCAACCAGGTGGCGTCGACGTCCGCGGTCATCGCCTCATCGTAGGCGGGGCAGGCCGCGGCCCACCCGCAAGCGCTGATCGGTAGCGTGGCGGCCCTATGGCGTTCGACGAGCCAGGTGACGAGGAGCGCCCCCGGGTGAACCCGCCGTTGCCGCCGGAAGACCGCCTGTGGCGGCACCCGTCGGAGCTCGCCGGCGGCACGCCGGCGCCGGCCGCCTGGCCCACGCCTCCGACGCCGCCGGGTCCGCACCGCGCCCGAGCCGTCGCCGCCCTCGCGGGTGCCGGCCTCGCCGGCGCCCTCGTCGGCGTCGCCATCATGTGGTTCGCCCGCCCGACCCGCGTCGTGGTCGAGGGAGAGAGGCCGCTCGCGGCCCAGGTCCTCACCACCGCCGAGTTCACTCCCGTCGGGGTCCCGTCCGAGGAGCTCGCCACCCGCTTGGCCCCATCGCTGGTGCAGGTCGAGGCCTCCCACGACGACGCTTGGGCTGCCGGCACCGGCGTCCGCCTCGACGACCAGGGGACCATCGCCGTGGCCACGCCGGTCGTCGAGGGGGCCGGGTCGGTCATGGTCACCGACGACGACGGCACCCGCGTCCGCGCCACCACGGTCGGCGCCGACGCGGCCACGGGCATCACCATCCTCACGGTCGCCAGCACGGGCGGAGCCGCGGTGTCGATCCGCTCGGTGGAGGCCAAGGCCGGTCAACCGGTGGCAGTGATCGCCGCGGCCTCGGTGTCGCCCGAGGGCGAGACCGAGCAGCGGGTGGTCACGGCCGCGGTCAGCGCGGTCGGTCTGCGCTCCGCGGTCGATCCCATCGTGTTGCACGACGCGGTCCAGCTCGATCGGGCCGTCCCCGCCGACGCGGCCGGTGGCCTCGTGGTCGATGCCGACGGCCGCCTCGTGGGCATCGTGCTCACCGGGTCCGGCACCGAGGACCTGGCCGTGGTCGTCCCGGCCGACGACGCCATGGCGGCCGCCCGGGGCTTGCGCGACGACGGCGAGGTCCGGC
>CAZCVS010000440.1:228-2767 GCA_964501845.1 uncultured Iamiaceae bacterium | reverse complement strand
TACACGAACGACACCTGGCGGTCCTCGCCGATGGCCTGGCGCAGGCGGCGGCCCGTCTCGCCCCCGTCGGGGTCCAGCTCGACGTCGACCGCCTGCCCGGGCTCGATGCCCAGCAGGCCGGCCAGCTTGGTCAAGGCCCGGGCCAGGGGCCCGGGATCGTCGCGGTCGTCCTCGTCGTCGATGAGCGAGTCGGCGGCGGCCACGAGGGCCAGGCCCTCGGCGGGCGTCAGCCGCATCGGCCGCCGGAACGAGAAGAGGCGGACGAACACCCGGTCCTCCTCGAGGAACACCTCGAAGGGCATCTCGTCGTAGAACGGCGAGTCGGCGTTGATCATGTTCGCCAGGTCGAGCTCCTTGACCAGCTCCTCGTGGCTCAGCGCGAAGCGCTCGCACAGATCGCCGACGAGCGCGCCCTCGGGCTGCCCGGCCGCCCACTGGAGGATGGCGAGCAGGCGCTGGAGGCGCCCCGTCGCGGTGATGCGCGGCGCGCTCACGAGGCGGGCTCCGCCGCGATGACGTCGGTGAGCCAGGCCACGATGTCGGCGCGGAGCTCGGGGGGACCGAGGACCTCGGCGCGGTCGA
Source organism: uncultured Iamiaceae bacterium (assembly GCA_964501845.1). Lineage (GTDB taxonomy): Bacteria > Actinomycetota > Acidimicrobiia > Acidimicrobiales > Iamiaceae > Aquihabitans. The sequence goes on along the minus strand of CAZCVS010000440.1, from coordinate 2,185 downwards.
GGAAGGTGAGCAGCCAGGACCGGAAGCCGTCGCGGTTGGTGACCGTCAGCTCCACCACCACCCCGTCGGGACCGTCCGAGCGGATGGCCTTCGCCGGGACCTCGGCTCGCACCGAGTGGGCGACCTCCGGGTCGAACCAGACCTGCGCGGTGATGGGATCGGACTGCCCCCCGAGGGCCCACGGGTCGAGCTGCAGGCCGGGAACCGCCTCCTCGGGCCGCTCGAACGCCCCCGCCGGGTCGGCCACCACGATGGCGCCTTCGATGCGGTCCATGCGGAACCAGCGGTCGTCGCCGCGCACCCGGTCGAACCCGTTCAGGTACCAGCGGCCGCGCACGAACTCCAGCCGGTACGGGTGGACCTCCCGGTCGGTGGCGTGATAGCGGAAGGCGATCACCCGGCGCTCGGCCACGCCGGTGAAGGCGGCCACGAGGTCGGGGTCGGCGGGAAGCTCCGCCTGCGGGGTGCCGCTCGCGGCGCCGCCGAGCTTGAACAGCGCCCGCTGCCCCACCCCGCCGGCGAAGCCGGTGGCCGCGGCGGCCAGGTTGAGCGCCTCGAGCTCGTCGGGCTCGAGACCCGGGTCGCGCAGCTCGTAGTCCTGGGTGCGGATGCGGTAGCCGAGCAGCGGCGGGTCGGACCCGGCGATGTTCTCTACCAGCAGGGGCACGCCCATGTCCCGCAGCTCGTCCTTGTCGCGCTCGAAGGCGCGCTTGAACGACGCATCCTCGGCCGGATACCCCGGAACCCGAGACCGGAGGTCGTCCGCGCTGATGGCGCGCGGCGCGCCCAGCAGGGCGTTCATGAGGCTGAGGAGGCGCTCGATCTTCTCCACGGGCGCCATGCCTAGCTGGTGACCGCGTCGGTTGCGAGGAACCGGACGGCGAGGTGCCCGGACGCCGCCGCCGCGGCGAAGTAGAGCGGATCCTCGCCTGGACCCCGACCCATGGTGGTCACCGAGAGCCCGGCGTCGGCCAGCAGGGCGCCCACGTCGCCGGGGTGGACCGGGTGCCAGCGGTGGCGGTCCCCAAGCGCCTCCACACCCGGTGGCAGGGCCACATCGACATCCGATCGCACGGCATCGAGGACGGTGCAGCTGTGGTGGCTGATGCCGCGGTGGCGGGCGCGGGGATCCGCGTCGGAGCAGCGGAGGCAGCAGATGGGTCGGCCGTCGAGCCACGCCGCGGCGTCGAGTGCGGGAGCCGCCTCCAACCCGGTGAAGCCGAGCTCGCTCCCGGTGCCCGCGATCCCCGGTCCCATGGCCACGATGATCACCTCGGCGTCGAGGCGGTGCCGAGCCAGGCTCAGCGCAGAGGCCACGTTGAGCGCCTCGAGGTCGCCGCCGAAGGCGTGCCCGGCCGAGACCGTCCCGCAGAGCAGACCGCCCGCGCGCAGGGCCACCACCTGGTCGCTCAGGGCGAGGGGGAGGGCAGCGCCGTCGGTCATCACGTACGCCGTCCGCGTCCCGGGGCGCAGGGCACCGATGGCGGCGGCGACGATCGGGAGCTGGCTGTGCACGCCGGCGACGATGACGGGACAGCCGCCCAGCGAGCGCGGGACGGTTCCGTCCTCCTCGGCCGCGCCGGTGTCGACCTGGAGGCTGGTGTAGCGGAGCTTCATGAGGTGGCCGGGCCCCGGGGCCGACCACGGGCCGCGGGTCAGGTTCCAGTGGACGATGTGCCAGCCGCCGCTGCCGAGCCCGAGCTCGACCGCGGTCGTGTTGACCACGACCTCGTCGCCGACCCCGACGGGGCCGGTGAGCTGGGTGAGCGCGTAGGCGCGGCTGCCGTCGTCGAGGAGGACCCGGACGAACCCGGCGCGCTCGTCGGTGACCTCGACGACGGTGGCTTGGCGGAACGAGGGCAAGCCGGCGGCCTAGAGGGAGGCGATGAGCTTCTCGACCCGCTCGTCGTGGGCCTTGAACGGGTCCTTGCACAACACGGTGCGCTGGGCCTGGTCG
>CAZCVS010000440.1:0-218 GCA_964501845.1 uncultured Iamiaceae bacterium | reverse complement strand
GTTGAGCTTCAGGTGCACCCAGTCCACGGTGTAGTCCCGCTTGCGCTCCTTGGCCTTGCGGATGAACTCGCCCCGGAGCCGGGCCCGGGTGGTCTGCGGCGGCTCGTCGGTGGCGACGTTGATCTCCTCGTCGTCGCACACCCGCTCGGCCATGCCCCGGTCCTGGAGCCGGTAGAAGAGGCCCCGGTCGCGGTTGATGTCGTGGTACTGGAGGTCGA
>CAZCVS010000439.1:0-2779 GCA_964501845.1 uncultured Iamiaceae bacterium | reverse complement strand
CGGCTCACGTTCAGCCGGTGGTCGGCGGCGAGGGTGAGGATCCGCGGCGTCATGCGACGGAGGTCGTCGACCCCGCCCCACGTGGTGCCGGTCTTGCGGATGAAGCGCGACACGAGGTCGGGGGACAGGCCAGCCGGGTGCGCCCGCAGGGCGGCGAGGTCCGCGTCGGAGACGCAGTGCGGGCAGTGCGGGACCGGCGACGAGGCGGTGACGGAAGCGAACGCAGCGTAGAGCTGGGCGGCCGCGGGACCGAGGGACGCGCCACCGGGCGAGGGGCGGTAGCTGCGATCGGCGAGGGCGGAGGAGACCATGGGAGACCGTGACTGAGAGGGGATTCGCCCTCGAATCTACCGAAGGCGCGCCGTGCTCCTGGGGAGCCTCGCCGTGGCGTGGAGCAGGAGCCTCTAGGGTGACGCCGAGCGTTCGCCTGTCGTCACCGGCCGGCTACCGCCCCATCACCTCCGGTTCGCTCGCGGCCCGTAGGTTTCGCCGTTTCCGAGGTCTTGATCCAGGAGGATTGCATGGCCAGCGTCACGTTCGACGCCGTGTCGAAGCGCTACGGAGAGGTCACGGCGGTCGACGACCTCAACCTCGCCATCGACGATGGGGAGTTCATGGTCCTGCTCGGACCGTCTGGCTGCGGCAAGACCACTGCGCTGCGGATGATCGCCGGGCTCGAGGACATCTCCGACGGCAAGCTGTCGATCGGCGACGAGGTCGTTAACGACGTCGACCCGTCCCGACGGGACATCTCGATGGTGTTCCAGAGCTACGCCCTGTACCCGCACATGACCGTGCAGCGGAACATCGAGTCGCCGCTGCTGGTGCGCAGCTACCACGTCGACGGCCCCGACAAGCCGGCCCGCAAGCTGTCCAAGGCCGAGCGCGACGAGCGGGTGGCCGAGGCCGCCCGGGTGCTGGACCTGGAGCCGTACCTCAAGCGCAAGCCTGCGGCCCTCTCCGGCGGCCAGCGCCAGCGCGTGGCCCTGGCCCGGGCCTTCGTGGGCCGCCCCAAGGTCTTCCTCATGGACGAGCCGCTGTCGAACCTCGACGCCAAGCTGCGGGCCCAGACCCGCATCGAACTGGTCGAGCTCCACGCCCGGGTCGGCACCACCGTCGTCTACGTGACCCACGATCAGGTCGAGGCCATGACCATGGCCACCCGCGTCGCCGTCATGTCGATGGGCAAGCTGCAGCAGGTGGGCACGCCCCAGGAGGTGTACTCGCGGCCGGTCAACACGTTCGTGGCCCAGTTCATCGGCACGCCACCCATGAACTGCTTCCCCGGCAAGATCGCCGCGGACGCCAGCGGCATCGAGGTCGCCGGCGGAACGCTGCCGCTTCCCGCCGGGCTGGTCGCGGTGCCGGCCGCCGGCTCCACCATCACCGTGGGCGTCCGGCCCGAGCACCTGCACGTGTCGGCCGAGGGCTCGCTCGGCGTGGTGGTCCGCGCCGTCGAGTGGCTCGGCCACGAGTGCCTGATCTCGGCGTCGGTCGGCGACTCGACCATCGTGATCCGCGAGGTCGGGATGTCGGCGAGCGAGACCGGCCACGACGTCCGGCTCAGCGTGGACCCCGCCGACGTGCACCTCTTCGACCCGAACACGACCCTGCGGATCGGCTGATGAGCGTCACCGACGCCATGGCGCTGCCCAACGACGACGCGCCGGTCCTCGATGTGCCGAAGAAGCAGCGAGGCGGCAAGTACGACGCCAAGGAGGTCGGTCTCGCCTTCTTGTTCCTGGTGCCGTCGTTGGTGGTCTTCGTCGTCTTCTTCTTCCTCCCGTTCGCCCGTCTCCTCAGCTGGGGGACCTACGAGTCCGTGCGCGGCGGGTCCTCCTACAACCAGGTGGGCCTCGACCAGTACCAGGAGGTGCTCGGGGGCGACGAGTTCCGCCAGGGCCTCTGGCACAGCCTCCAGTTCGTCATCTACACGGTCCCGGCCGGGCTCATCTTGGGGACGCTGCTGGCGGTGGCCGCGCACCGCCGCCTCAAGGGCATCAAGGTCTTCCAAGCGATCTTCTCATCGACGCTCGCGAGCTCGGTGGCCGTGTCGTCGGTGATCTTCTTCTACCTCTTCAACCCGGCCGTCGGCTTCTGGCCGAAGCGGTGGGCATCGGACCCGGACTGGGCGATGTTCGCAGCATCGCTGCCCGCGGTCTGGCAGAACCTCGGCCTGGCGTTCGTCATCGTGCTCGCCGGCCTGCAGGCCGTGCCCGACGAGGTGATGGAGGCGGCTCGCCTCGATGGCTACGGCGCCTGGCGCCGTCTCACTCGCATCACGCTCCCGCTGATCTCGCCGGTGCTGATGTTCCTGTTCGTGATCCTGGTCATCTACGGCTTCCAGGCCTTCGCCCAGATCGACATCATCACCAAGGGCGGACCGGGCGGGGCATCGGAGACGCTGGTGTTCAAGATCTTCAAGCAGACCCAGGACTACGGGAAGGGCGCCGTGCTGTCGGTGGGCCTGTTCTTCGTGACGCTGGTGGTCACCTTCGTGCAGTTCGTCATCTTGGATCGGAGGGTTCACTATGGCGACGAGTGAAGGCGCCCCCGCGCTGCGCATGGGTCAGTCGTCTGCCCGCCGCCTCTGGGGCACCATCGGGCAGTACGCCTCGCTGTGCCTGCTGTCGGTCCTGGTGCTCGGCCCGCTCTACCTCACGGTCGTGCAGGCGCTGTCGCCACCGTTCACCTACGTGGACCAGGGCCGGCCGGCGCACCCGGTGGCCGTCTCGTGGCAGGACCGCACGTGGTTCAGCGGCGGCCCGTTCTCCCTGGT
>CAZCVS010000438.1:0-2785 GCA_964501845.1 uncultured Iamiaceae bacterium | reverse complement strand
CGGCGCAGGAGCGAGGGCACGTACCGCTGATGCGGCGGGTACGTGCCTACAGAAGCAGAAGGAGGTGGGTGGCCGGACGCATCCCGCCCAGTATGCGCCCAAGCGGACGCAGGTGGCAACCCCTGGCGGCGACGAAACGTTGGTGGGGATGCAGCGCCCCGCAGGCATGATGGCCGGGTGAGCCGTCGCGGGTGGGTGCTGTTCGCCGCCATGTCGGTGATCTGGGGACTGCCCTACCTGCTGATCGCCATCTCGGTGGAGTCGCTGGCGCCGGCCACGGTCGTCGCCGGGAGGACCGGGATCGCCGCGCTGCTGCTGTTGCCCATCGCGCTCCACCAGGGCTCGTTGCGGGTGGCGCTGCGGTACTGGCCGTGGGTCCTGGTGTTCGCGGCCATCGAGATGGCCGTGCCGTTCATCCTCCTCGGTCACGCCGAGCAGACCCTGCCGTCGGGCCTCACCGGCCTGCTCGTCGCCACCGTCCCGCTGTTCGGCGCCGTCGTCTCCTACGTGCTGGGCGACCACCACGCGCTGACCCGCAGCCGGGTCGCCGGGCTGTTCATCGGCGTGGCCGGCGTCGCCCTGGTGGTCGGTGCTGCCAGCGGCGACGGCGACGTCCGCCTGCTCAACGTCATCGAGGTGCTGATCGTGGCGGTCTGCTACGCCATCGCCCCGTTCATCACCTACCGCAAGCTCACCGAGGTCCCCGGCATCGGCATCGCCACCCTCTCGCTCGGGATGGTGGCCATCGTCTACCTGCCAATCGCCGCGCTGGCCCAAGACGGCACGCCCACGACCCGCAGCCTCTCCGCCCTCGTCGCGCTGGCCATCGTGTGCACGGCCATCGCGTTCGTCGTCTTCTTCGCGCTCATCCGCGAGGTCGGCCCCGCCCGGGCGACGGTGATCACGTTCATCAACCCGGTCGTCGCCCTCGCCCTGGGAGTGGCGGTGCTCGACGAGCACCTCTCGTGGGGTCAGCTCCTCGGCCTGCCCATCGTGCTTGCCGGCTGCTGGCTCGCCGCCGGCAAGCGCCCCACCAGCGTCGAGCCCGACGTCCCCCTTGCCACCCCGGTCGACTGATCCACCCGCCCCATCAACCGTCGCGACCGGAATTGGGTCAGTCGACCGCCCCTGAAGCGGTGTTCTGACCCAAATCGGTGCGGGCGCCGAGCGGTGCGCGGAATTGGGTCAGTAGACCGCCCGTGGGGCGGTGTTGTGACCCAGATCGCCGCGTGGGTCAGGCGGGTTGGAGGTCGTTGAGGGCGGCGACGTTGTCGGCGAGGATCAGCTTCTGGGTGGGCTCGGGGAGGTGGAGGACCTCCGAGACGTAGTCGAGGGGGTTCGGGAGGGCCTCGATGTGGGGCCAGTCCGAGCCGAAGATCACCCGGTCCGCCCCGCACGCGGCGATGACGTCGTCGACGTGGTCCTCCCAGAACGGGTTGACCCAGACGTGGCGGCGGAACGTCTCGACCGGGTCCTCGGGGAACCAGCCGTTCATCTTGCGGCCGAGGATCTGGAGCCGCTCGAACATCCCGGGCAGGAACTTGGAGCCGTTCTCCACCGATGCCACCCGGAGGTTCGAGAAGCGGTGGAAGAGGTTGTCGCAGATGAGCGACGACAGCCAGTCCTCGATGGGCCGCTCGAGCTGGAGCATCTTGATGGGCTGGGGGATCCCGCCGAAGTCGGTGGTGAAGCCGTCGGTGGCGTAGCCGTGCGACGTGTAGCCGGAGTCGCCGGCGTGGACGACGACGGTGATGCCGGCCTCGTTGACCCGGGCCCAGAACGGGTCGAAGCGCACGTTGCCGGGCGAGAACGGGCCGTCGGCGGTGATGGGGGCGGCAGGACGGGTGACGATGGTGCGGGCGCCGCGCTCGATCGCCCACTCCAGCTCGGCGCAGGCCCAGTCGACGTCGACGAGCGTGATGTAGGGCGCCGCGAAGATCCGGTCCTGGTAGGCGAAGCCCCAGTCCTCCTCCAGCCACCGGTTGAACGCGGTGAACAGCAGCTGCACGGCACCCGGGTCGTCCTTGAGCGGGTCCTCGTAGATCATCCCGAGCGTCGGGAACAGCCACACCTTGTCCAACCCGTGGGCGTCCATGGTGGCGAGGCGGGCATCGCGGTCGCGGTACTCGGGGCGGATGGGCTCGTGGCGGCTGAGCAGCTCGAGCGGGTCCTCGTTGTTCGGATTGCCGCGGAAGTAGTCGGCGAGGACGCCGGGGAACGCGACGGGGTCGAACGTGGCGTTCTTCACCCCGCGGAAGACCTTGCCGCCCAGCACGGGGTAGGTGCGGCGGCCCATCACGGCCCAGTCGAACACCCGGGCCTTGTGCTTGGGGTCGAGGTGGCGGCTGAAGGCGTCGAGCGCCTCGTAGTAGTGGTTGTCGGCATCGAAGGGCCGGTAGCCGTGGGCGCCCTCGAAGGCGTTGTTGGCGACGGTGGTGGGGTCGACGGTTGCATCAGACACTGGCTCGCTCCTGGGCGCTGGCCGTACCGTCGCAGATTAGAACGTGTTTCAGTTCGAGAGGTAGGCGACGGCCTCGCGGGCCACCAGCTCGGGATCCTCGAACGGGCCGAAGTGGCTGAGCTCGTCGTAGCGGCGGAGCTCACCGGCCGGGAGGGCATCGGCGACGGCACCGGCGAACCCGGCCGGCCCGAACTCGCCGTCGCGCCCGCCCCGGGCGACTGCCACCGCCGTGGCGACCGAGCCGACGTCGTCGATCGTGATCTTCCCGGACCCTTCGAACGTGAGCGCTTCGTGCTCGGGCGTGCACTTGAGCGTCACGCTGCC
>CAZCVS010000437.1:0-2793 GCA_964501845.1 uncultured Iamiaceae bacterium | reverse complement strand
ACGGCGTGCCGTTCGCCCCCGAGCGGGTCGTGGCGACCGCCGGTGACGCCGTGGCCGCGGCCCACGAGGTGGGGCTGCCGGTCGTCGTGAAGCTGAACGGCGACGCCATCGCCCACAAGACGGAGCGGGGCCTGGTCCGGCTGAACCTGGCCGATGGGGATGCCGTGCGCGCCGCGGCGCAGGCCCTGCTCGATGCCGCCACGCCCGACGACGGCGAGGTCGCTTTGCTGGTGGCGCCCATGCTCCGGGGAAACCGGGAGCTCATCGCCGGGCTGGCCGACGACCCCCAGTTCGGGATGACGGTCATGGTCGGGATCGGCGGCATCCTCGCCGAGGCCATCGCCGACGTGGCGATCCGCCCGGTGCCGATCTCGGAGGTGGACGCGGCCGAGATGATCGACGAGCTCCGCACCCAGGCGCTCCTGGGGGAGTTCCGGGGTGAGCCCGCGGTCGATCGGACGGCGCTGGCGCAGGTCCTCTTGGGCCTGTCGGGTGCGGCAGAGGCCGACGGGGCGATCCGCGGCGCGGACCTGAACCCCTTGATCGTCGTCGACGGCAAGCCGATCGCGGTCGACGCCCTCGTCGAGGTGGGGACCGACGACCTGGGGGCGACCCGGGGCACGCCGCGGCCCCGGCCCACCGATGCCGCCTTCGGCGCGCTGTTCGATCCCAAGGGCGTGGTGGTCGCCGGCGCGTCCAGCCACCCCGGCAAGTTCGGGTTCGTCAGCCTCCACAACGTGCTGGCGTCGGGCTACGAGGGCGCGGTCGGCGCCACCAACCGGGAGCGGGCCGAGGTGCTCGGCATCTCGACCGTCGCCGACATCGACGAGCTCCCCGACGACACCTTCGACCTCATCTTCGTGTGCACGCCGGCCTCGGTGAACCCCGACCTGCTCCGGGCGGCGGCCGCCAAGGGCATCACCGCCGCGTTCGTGACCTCCGCGGGCTACGGCGAGGCGGGGGAGGCCGGTCTCGCGGCGCAGGCTGACCTGGTGGCCCTGTGCGACGAGCTCGGCATCCTGCTCGCCGGCCCCAACGGCCAGGGCGTCGTGTCCACCCCCGCCAAGCTGTGCGCCCAGATCGTGGCGCCCTACCCACCTGCCGGTGCCATCGGCGTGGCCAGCCAGTCCGGCAACTTCGTCTCGTCGTTCCTGAACTACGCCGTGCAGACCGGCGTGGGCATCAGCCGAGCGGTCAGCGCCGGCAACGCCGCCGCCGTCGGGGTGCCCGACTACCTCGACTTCTACGCCGACGATCCGGCGACCGCGGTGGGCCTGGCCTACGTCGAGGGCGTGCCCGACGGCCGGGCGTTCCTCGACCGGATGCGGTCGGTCGCTGAGCGCAAGCCCCTCGTCCTCGTCAAGGGCGGCGCCACCTCCGGCGGCCAGCGCGCCGCCGCCAGCCACACCGGCTCGCTCGCCACCGACGACCGCGTGTTCGACGGTGCCTGCCGCCAGGCCGGGATCACCCGGGCCGCCACCGTGGAGGAGGCGTTCGAAGCCGCCGCCACGTTCGCCACCCAGCCGCTGCCCCGGGGTCCGCGGGTCGTGGTCATGACCACCGCCGGCGGCTGGGGCGTGGTGACCGCCGACGCCATCACCCGCAGCGAGCTGGTCCTGGCCGAGCTCCCCGACGACCTGCTCGCCGCCATCGACCAGAAGCTGCCCCCGCGCTGGAGCCGCAACAACCCGGTCGACCTCGCCGGCGGCGAGACCCGCGACACCATCCCCGAGGTGCTGGAGCTGATCGCGGCACACCCCGACGTCGACGCGGTCATCCAGCTCGGGGTCGGCATCCAGGCCAACCAGGCCCGGCTGATGCGCAACGGCCGCTTCTACCCGGACCACGGGCTGGAGCGGATCGTCGCCTACCACGAGCGCCAGGACGCCCGCTTCGCCCAGGCGGCCCACGAGATCTCGGTTGCCACCGGCAAGCCGGTCCTCCTGGCCACCGAGCTGGCGGTCGCCGACCCCGGCAACGCCGCTCCTGCTGCGGTCCGGGAGTCGGGCCGGCTCTGCTACCCGTCGGCCAACCGCGCCGTCACCGCGCTCGGGCACGCCTGGGAGCGCGCCCGCTGGCTCGCCGCACGCGGCCTGGCCTGACCGTGGTCCGATCCCGGAGGGCTCACGCCCTCGTCGTCGCGCTCCTCGCGTCCACCTTCGCCGTCGGGGGGAGCGGTCCCGCTCCCAGCGCCGCGGCCCCGCGGCAGGTGCCCGTCACCGGACCCGATCCGGAGCTGACCACCGGTCTCGACACGGTGGCATCGCTCTCGCCCGACGACACGTGCATCTCCGTGGCCATCGACGGCACCAGCGTCTACCGGCACCGCGGCGACGACCTGCAGACCCCGGCCTCCACGCAGAAGCTGCTGACCTCGGCCACCGCGCTGGAGCTCTTGGACCCGGCGATGACCTACCGGACCGAGGTCGTGAGCAGCGCCCCGGTCACCGATGGGGTCGTCGACGGCGACGTGTACCTGGTGGGCGGCGGCGACCCGGGCCTGGTGTCGAGCTTCTACCGCGAGGTCCGCAAGATCCCCGACCGCCAGCCGACGACGTCGCTCGACGCCCTCGCCCGCCGCCTCAAGGAGGCCGGCGTCCGCCGCATCACGGGCCGCGTCGTGGGCGACGAGTCCCGCTACGACTCGCGGCGCGTGGTCCCGACGTGGCCGAGCCGCTTCGTCGCCCAGAACCAGTCCGGCCCGCTCAGCGCGCTGAGCGTTGACGAGGGCTACCTGCTCGAGCCCGACGAGGAGGGGACGCTGCGACGGATCCGCAGCGAGGACCCCCCGAC
>CAZCVS010000436.1:0-2796 GCA_964501845.1 uncultured Iamiaceae bacterium | reverse complement strand
TGCGCAGGAAGTGCCGGTTGGCGGCCTCGGCCCACTGGGTGATGTCGAGGTGCTCCTGCGGGCAGGCGCCGGCGAGGTGGCAGCCCATGACGTTGCGGACCGCGTCGCCGCAGGCCTCACGGGTGGTCAGACCGACCCGGCCGAGCTCGCGCATGGCGTCGGGCACCCGCTCGAGCGGGACGAAGTGGAGCTGGATGTTCTGGCGGGTGGTGATGTGCCCCCAGCCCCGGGAGTACTCGTCCGCGATCCGTCCGAACATGTCGAGCTGCTCGGGTGTGACGCCGCCGTAGGGGATGCGGACGCGCAGCATCTGGTTGTGGCCGCCCTGCCGTTGGCCGTAGATGCCGTTGGTCAGTCGGAAGACGCGGAACACGTCCTCGTCGATGGTGCCGTCGAGGTACCCGGCGAGGACGCGCTCGAACTTGTCGATGTCCTCGGCTTGACCGGGGTCGATCTCGCGCTGCTGCAACATGGCTGGCTCCCTTGTGTGCCTGTCGGATAACCGACCAGACAGGTCACGAATTCCCTCCAGCGTCTCAAATCTTGAGCACCTGGGTCAACAATTGACCGCGAGGTCATGGGTCACCGAGCAGCCGCGTCTGCCCTGGCCAGGGCGAATGTCCCAGATCTCGGGGTCATTGCGCGGTGGCCCGCCGGCGTTGGAGCTGCGCACGCACCACGGAAGCGGCGAGGACGAGGATGAGCGCAAGGATCGGCTCGGACGGCGATCGCAGGCGCGCGGTACCGGTCTCGGTCGTCACGACGGCGATCCAGGTGTACCCCGCCAGCACGATGCCAACCGCCAGTGTCGCGAGCTGGTGGCGGGTCACCCGGCCGGCGAGCACCAGGCCGGGGATGCAGGCGAGGGCGGCGACGAACACGGCCAGGAGGAGGTCGTGGGCGGCGGCCTGGGCCCAGGCGGCCGGTCGGCCCAACCCGAGGATCGCTGGCTGCGAGTCGAGGCTGGTGTAGTTCAGCGACGCCGTCTTGACGGTGTTCGCGTACTCGATCGGGTGGTGCGTGATCAGGTAGACGTCGATCTCCATCAGGTACCGCTCGAGCTCGCGGTCGCTCATCCCCGTGGCGCGCTCGAGGCGCTGCCGGGCATGCCAGATGTAGTTGTCGGGAGCCGCGGACCCGCCGCGGAGGAGGGCAGCGTCGCGCTCCTCGATGAGCACGGTGCGCGCTGGTTCGAAGGAAGCCGGGAGCTCCTCGACGTACGGCGCCGTCTTCGAGTTCAGGTGGTACGGCGTGAGCGGCGTGAGGTTGTACGAGTCGAATCGCATGCCGTTGGCGAGAACGAAGCCGCCGACCAGCGCGACCGCCGGCAGGGCGACGAGTACGGCGGTCCGCCAGCGAGGGCGCGCGGCGCGCGGCGCGGCGGCGAGCGCGGCCACCGGTAGGAAGAGCAGGGCGAAGTTGGGCCGGACGAGGGCGGCGGCACCGCAGATCGCTCCGAGCGCCAGCGCCCACGGCACCCGCCGCCCGGGTCGGGGCGGCGTCAGCAGGAGCCAGCACGCGCTCGTCAGCAACACGGCGGCGAGGCCCTCCGTGCCCTCGTAGAGGACGCGCAGCAAGACGGCGGGAGCGAAGAGCAGCAGGGCGATGGCTGCCCGCCCGTACCGGCCGACGCTCGCCCGCCGCGCGAGGTCGACGACGAGCAGCACGGTGAAGACGTGCATGGCCAGCTGCACGAAGAAGAGCAGGTGCGTCGATCGGTCTGACGACCCGGTGGCCAGCAGCAGCAGGGGGTAGCCCGGCCCGCGCGGCGTGAGGGACGGCCATCCGTCGCGGAGCACAGCGGCCGTGGCCCGGTAGGTGAACGTATCGCCCATCGGCCGGGTCATGGCCCGCCACGCGATGGTGGCGATGACCGAGCCGAGCGCGCACACAGCGAGGGCGAGGCGATCGTGGCGCCAGGTGCGACGCAGGAGTCCCAGGCCCACGGGACGAGCTTACGGGGTGGTGGACCGGGGGATCAGCGCTGGAGCAGTTCGGCGACCGCGAAGGCGAGGTCGACGGACTGACGGCCGTTGAGCCGCGGGTCGCACATGGTCTCGTAGCGATCGCCCAGGTGGGTGTCCAAGATGGCCTCGGCGCCGCCCAGGCACTCGGTGACGTCATCGCCGGTGAGCTCCACGTGCACACCGCCGGGCCAGGTGCCCTCGGCGTCGTGGGCGGCGAAGAAGCCGGCGATCTCGGCGAGGATGTCGTCGAAGCGGCGGGTCTTCTGACCGCCTGTGGCGGTGATGGTGTTGCCGTGCATCGGATCGCACGCCCACACGACGGGATGGCCGGCGTCGCGGACCGCGGCGAGCAGCGGGGTCAGGCCGTCGGTGACCTTGTCGGCGCCCATGCGGGTAATCAGCGTGAGGCGGCCGGGCACCTTGTCGGGGTTGAGCCGTTCGCACAGCTCGAGGACCTCGTCGGGCGTGGCCGTGGGTCCGACCTTGCACCCGATGGGGTTGTTGACGCCGGAGAAGAACTCGATGTGGGCGCCGTCGAGCTGCCGGGTGCGCTCACCGATCCAGATCATGTGGGCCGAGCAGTCGTACCAGTCGCCGGTGAGGGAGTCCTGCCGCGTGAGGGCCTCTTCGTACCCGAGCACCAGCGCCTCGTGCGAGGTGAACAGGTCGGCCTCGTGGAGGTTGGGCGTGGACTCGGTGTCGATGCCGCACGCCTTCATGAAGCGCAGGGCGCGGTCGATCTCGTCGGCGAGGCGCTCGTAGCGGCGGCCCTCGACGCTCGATGCGACGAACTCCTGGTTCCACGTGTGGACCCGGGCGAGGTCGGCGT
>CAZCVS010000435.1:0-2804 GCA_964501845.1 uncultured Iamiaceae bacterium | reverse complement strand
CGTTCGTGAAGCGGCCGCCGCTCGGCTCCATCCTCCGGGCGGTCGTGGTGCCGGAGTACGGCGGCGACACCCTGTTCTCCGACCAGATCGCGGCGTTCAACTCGCTGAGCCCGGCCCTCCAGGAGTTCCTGTCGACGCTGACCGCGGTCCACGACGGCAAGAAGCAGTTCCAGGGGATCCTCGACCTGGTCGGCGAGGGCCGGTGGGAGGGCAAGACGTTCACCGCGCTCGAGCCCGTCGAGCACCCGGTGGTGCGGACCCACCCCGAGTCGGGCGAGAAGATCCTGTTCGTCAACCCCGGGTTCACGTCGCGCATCAAGGAGCTGACCCTCAACGAGAGCGACGCCCTCCTCGCCCACCTCTACGCCCACTCAGTGAAGCCCGAGCACACCGTGCGCTACCACTGGGGCGCCGGCGACATCGGGTTCTGGGACAACCGGTCGACCCAGCACGCGGTCTCCGGCGACTTCGGCGACGCCCACCGCGTGATCCAGCGGGTCACGCTCCGGGGCGACGAGCCCCGCTGACCCCAGGGCGCGTTCGCGCCGATCTGCACGGTTCCTCCACGGAACCCCCAGCCACCGCTCAGGACCCGGTCCTGATTCACAGCCAGCTCCCAGGATGCGCCCCGAGCGCTCCCAGGTCTCGCCCCGAGGATGGTTCCGACCCCCATCGGGGACGAGCCGCGAGACCCAGGAGCATGCCGATGTCCGAGACCGCCTACGCCACGCCCGAGCAGGAGGTGCTGGAAGCGGCGCTGTTCGAGGCCAAGCGCATCCTCGTCGGCCAGGACCGCATGCTCGAGCGGCTCTTCGTGTGCTGGCTGGCCCGCGGCCACTGCCTCCTCGAGGGCGCGCCCGGCCTGGCCAAGACCCTCGCCGCCGAGACCATGGCCATCATCTTGGGCGGCTCGTTCAACCGCATCCAGTTCACGCCAGACCTCGTTCCCGCGGACCTCGTCGGCACCCGGGTGTACCGGCCGTCGCAGGAGGCGTTCGACGTCGAGCTCGGCCCGGTGTTCGCCAACGTCGTGCTCGCGGATGAGATCAACCGGGCGCCCGCCAAGGTCCAGTCCGCGCTCCTCGAGGTCATGGCCGAGCGCCACGTCTCCATCGGCGGTGTGACCCACCCGGTGCCGGACCCGTTCCTCGTGCTCGCCACCCAGAACCCGATCGAGAGCGACGGCGTCTACCCGCTCCCCGAGGCCCAGCGCGATCGCTTCTTGATGAAGGTCCTCGTCGACTACCCGAACCACCGCGAGGAGGCGGAGATCGCCCGGCGCATGACCGCCCACCGCCCCGTCGCCCGCCAGGTCCTCACCGAGACCGACGTCTTGCACCTCCAGGCCCGGGCCGAGGACGTGTTCGTCCACGATGCCGTGCTCGACTACGCGGTCCGGCTCGTGCTCGCCACCCGGGAGCCGGCCCAGCACGGGCTCCCCGACCTCGAAGCAGTGATCGCCCACGGCGCCAGCCCCCGGGCGACCCTCGCTCTGCTCGCCGGCAGCCGGGCCCTCGCCCTCATGCGGGGTCGCACCTACGCCATCCCGAAGGACGTCTACGACGTGGCGCGCGACGTCCTGCGCCACCGGGTGCTGCTGTCGTTCGACGCCATCGCCGATGACGTCTCCCCCGAGGCCGTGGTCGAGCGCATCGTCGGCACCGTCCTCGCCCCCCGGGTCACCCCGAGCCAAGACACCATCGCTCTCGACGACCAGGGCGTCTGGGCCGCATGAGCGCCGCCTCCCCGGCACACCTCGGCCCGGCGCCGCCACCCACCGCGGAGATCGCCTCGTCGGAGCGGTCCCTCCGGCTGCTCGAGCTCACGATCAACCGCAAGCTCGACGGCCTCATCCACGGCGACCACCCGTCCACGGCGCTCGGCGCGGGGAGCGAGGGCGGCGAAGGCCGGCTGTACCAGCCCGGCGACGACGTCCGCCGCATCGACTGGAACCTCACCGCCCGTTCGGGCGACGTGCACGTCCGCAGCACGATCGCCGAGCGCGAGCTCGAGACGTGGTTCGTCATCGACGGCAGCGCCAGCTTGGACTACGGCACCGCCCGCCACGAGAAGCGCGACCTGGCCGCCTCGGTGGTCGGGGCCTTCGGCTTCTTGGTGGTGCGCGCCGGCAACCGCATCGGTGCGGTGGTCTTCGACGGTGACCAGACCAAGGTCGTGCCGCCCCGAGCCGGCCGCTCGGCGGTGCTCGACCTGGTGGTGCGCCTCCAGCGTCGTGGGCGCACCACCGGCGAGGGCGCCACCTTGGCCGCCGCCCTCCGCAAGGTCCGCTTGCTCGCCCGCCGCCGCGGCCTCGTCGTCGTGGTCAGCGACCTGCTCGACGGCTCCGACTGGCCCACCGAGCTTCGCTCGCTGGCCGCCCGCCACGACGTGGTCGTCGCCCACCTCACCGACCCTCGCGAGGACGAGCTTCCCGACGTCGGCGTCCTCGCCCTCGTCGACCCCGAGACCGGCCAGCGCCGGGAGGTGCAGACCTCCAGCAAGAAGTTCCGGGAGCGCTACGCGGCCGCCGCCGCCGAGCGCCGCACGACCATCGACGAGCGCCTCCGCCGCTCCCGCGTCCAGCACCTCCAGGTCTCGACCGACCGGGACTGGCTGCGCGACGTCGTCCATCACATCGCATCGAGGAGACGCCGCCGATGAGCTTCCTCCACCCCGAGCGCCTCCTGCTGCTCGCGGGCGTCGTCCTGCTCGCCGCCGGCTACGCCGTCGTCTGGCGCCGCCGCTCCCAGGCCGTGGCCCGCTACACGCAGCCCCACCTGCACGACCGCCTCGCACCGGAGCGC
>CAZCVS010000434.1:0-2814 GCA_964501845.1 uncultured Iamiaceae bacterium | reverse complement strand
CGGGCCGAGGCGCTCCACGGCGGCATGAACCAGGAGCAGCGCGACCGGGTCATGGCCCGCCTCCGCTCCGGCACCGCGGAGTTGCTCGTCGCCACCGACGTGGCGGCCCGCGGCCTCGACGTCGACCAGCTCACCCACGTCGTCAACTTCGACGTGCCCTCCGCTCCGGAGTCCTACGTGCACCGCATCGGCCGCGTGGGCCGCGCCGGCCGTGAGGGTGTGGCCATCACCCTGGCCGAGCCCCGCCAGCGCCGCCTGCTGGACAACATCGAGCGGCTCACCAAGCAGACCATCAAGATCGAGAAGATCCCCACGGTCGCCGACCTCCGCGCCCGCCAGATGGAGCTCACGCTCGACCAGGTCCGCGAAGCACTCGAGTCCGACGACCTGCAGCGCTTCCGCGCCGTGGTCGACGCCCTCTCCGACGAGTTCGAGCTGGTCGACGTGGCCCTCGCCGCGGTGAAGCTCGTCCACGAGGCGAGCGGCGCCACCACCGACGTCGAGGAGATCCCCGACATCGCCACCCGCGACAAGCACAAGGGCAAGGGCGAGAAGTGGGACAAGGGCGCCAAGGGCAAGGGCAAGTCCTGGGACAAGGACAAGCCTGCGAAGGGCTACCAGGGCAAGAAGGACCGAGACGACCGTGGCCCCCGCGAGCCCCGCGGCCCGCAGGGCGACACGTCACGGCTCTACGTCGGCGCCGGGCGGGGCGACGGTGTGCGCCCGCAGGACCTCGTCGGCGCCATCGCCGGCGAGACCCACCTGCGCGGCAACGACATCGGCGCCATCCGCATCTTCGACCGCTTCGCCCTGGTCGAGGTCCCGACCGACTCGGTCGACCGGGTCATCGACGCCATGAAGGCCACCACCATCCGGGGCAAGAAGGCGGCCGTCCGCAAGGACCGCGGCGACCACGACTGATCGACGCGAGACTGTCGCCATGGCAGCCAACGTCGGCCGATGGTGGAAGTACGCACAGGCCAAGCTCAACAGCGCGGTCGCTTCGAGCCACGCCGAGCTCGACGACCTGGAGTCGGAGCAGGCCGCCAAGACGGCCGACAAGCCGTGGCTGGCGAGCGAGGGCGCAGCACCGACGCTCGAGGAAGCCCGGGCGCGCATCGAGTGGGAGGCCGAGGAGCAGCGCCGGCGCGCCGAGGCCGCCGAGCAGCCACCCGCGCCAGGCACGCAATCCAGGCCCGGCGAGCGGGAGGACCAACCCGACCCCGAGGTCGCCCAGGCGAGGATCGAACTCGACCGCCAGGCGCGCGAATCCAAGGAGCGGCTCGACGCCATCCGCAAGGAGCTCGGCGTCGACCCTCCGGGCTGAACCAGGCATCGAGGCTGCGAGGCCGAAGCCCCGAAGCCGTCACACCGCTTGGATCATCAAGCCCTTGCGCTCGGCCTCGTTGAGGCCGCCCCAGATGCCGTGCGGCTCCCGGATGGAGATGGCGTAGTCGAGGCAGGGACGCTTCGACGGACAGGTGCGGCAGATCTCCTTCGCCCGGCCCTCTCGCGCCAGCTTCTCGTCCTTGCGCTCGAAGGTCCCGGGCGGGAAGAACACCGCCGCCTGTGGACCCCTGCAAGCAGCTCGGAGCTGCCATTCCTCACCAGATCGTTGTGCACTCACCAGAAAGCCCCCTTTCGGTGAAACGGGACCGTAGAACCGACGCTGACCCTGCACAACCCCCAACTATCGCGAGCAAGATGCGCGACTCTTGTG
The DNA here is from genome assembly GCA_964501845.1 of uncultured Iamiaceae bacterium. Taxonomy (GTDB): domain Bacteria; phylum Actinomycetota; class Acidimicrobiia; order Acidimicrobiales; family Iamiaceae; genus Aquihabitans. The sequence continues at coordinate 1,094 of CAZCVS010000434.1, read as the reverse complement.
AGCGCGCCGCACACGCCCGACGGGGCGTCGCCCCAGGTCAGGTCGGGTCGGATCGGATCAGGAGGGGTCGAGCGGCTCGCCGTCGACCAGCACGCGCCCGTCGTCGGCCGGCTCGTCGTCGATGACGTCGCCGTCACCCCCGCGGCGCTTCTCGCGGTAGTCCACCGCGCCGCCCTCGAGCGGCTCCACCTCGAGCAGGAGACCATCGACCTCGACCACCCGGATGCCGTCGCGCAGGTCGATCGGCGTCGCCCGGTTGGTGCGGGCCCGCCAGAGGGCGCCCCGGACGCGCACGACGCCGTCGGGCGACACGTTGGTGACCGCCTCGCCCTCCTCGCCGATCATCCACTCTCGCCCGATGGTGGGCGTGGAGAACCGGGTGCGGACCATGGCGGGCATGCCGGCGATCATGGCGAGCGAGGTGCCGCCGATGCCGACGAGCAGGGTGATCCACGACAGGTCGAACCCGTCGAAGAGCATGAACGACCCGACGATCAGGCACACCACGGCGATGCCCGACCACAGGCGCGGCACACCGGTCTGCACGTCGACCGCGAACCCGAACATGGCGAGGACCAGCAGCCCCAGCGCCCACGGCCGCAACGGCAGGTTGGCCAGGCCGTAGCAGGACAGGACGAAGCAGCCGGCGCCCACGAGACCGGCCACGCCGACCCCGGCGGTGAAGAACTCGAAGATGATGAGCGACAGCCCGATGACCAGCAGCAGGTAGGCGGCCGCGGGGCTCGACACCGTGTGGAACAGCTGGTCCTGCACCGGCAGCGCGGAGAAGACCGGAGTGGTGACCGGCTGGCTCACGGTGCGGCCCTCCTGCTCCACCTCCTTGACCTCGAAGCCCGGGATGTCGATGAGGAACTCGCCGATGACGGGCGCGTCCCGGTCCGCCGTGATCTCGAGCTTGAACGCCTCCGCGCCGGTGATGGTGCCGTTCTCGAGACGGTCCGATGCGGCCAGGAAGGCCGGCGACAGGTACTCGTCGGGGACCACCAGCGGTCCGGTCTTGCCGATCCGGGCGCCCGGCGCGATGCCGATGCGCTCGGCCGCACCGGCGAGCTGGGCGGCGCCGCCCAGCGCGC
>CAZCVS010000433.1:0-2830 GCA_964501845.1 uncultured Iamiaceae bacterium | reverse complement strand
GAGCTGCGGAACCGACCTGCACCCGGCGCCAGCCGATCCCAACGCCACCCCGGCCGCAGGTGCCGCCAAGAGCGGTGGCGGAGGGACCGGTGCGATCGTGGCGGTCGTCGTCGTGCTGGTGGTCATCCTTGGCGTCATCGCGTTCGTGCTGGTGGGCAACTCCGGCGACGACGACACGCCGACGACCACCACGCCGACCGGCGAGCCGACCGCCCCGACGACCGAGGCCCCGCCCACCCCCGAAGCACCCACCACCGCCCCGCCGACGACGGCCGCCCCCACGACGGCGCCGCTCACGACCGAGCCGACCGCCACGACGGCTGCCGAGTAGCTGCCGCGCTCGGGCAGACCGTCAGGAGATGAACGGCGATTGCCCGACGAAGCCGTCGTCGGTCCCACCAGGGCCGGCGTCCACCGGCGTCAGGTGCCGGGCGTTGCCGGAGGTGTCCGGGACCTTCCCGTCCTTGAGCCCGTCGAGGTGCCAGAGGGCAACGGTTGCGGCATCGGAGGCGAACCCACAGCCCGAAACGTGAACGATGTCCCGAGACACCGGTGAGGGGTGTCCCGAGACATCGCCATGGTGCGCGAGGGGGGACTTGAACCCCCACGTCCGTTAGGACACTGGAACCTGAATCCAGCGCGTCTGCCAATTCCGCCACTCGCGCGAGTAGCGAGGAGACCGTAGCGCACGGGGTGGGTCGTTCCCCAGCCGGTTCGGGTTGCGAGGCACGGTCCCGCAGCGCGGCCCTTGAGGTGTCGCTGGACCCCGGTAACCTGCTCGGCCGTGGCGCTCAAAGGGTTCGAACGACGGCTGGAACGGATGGTCGAGGGCACGTTCTCGCGCCTGTTCCGCTCCACCATCCGTCCCGTCGAGCTGGGCCGGCGCCTGGTCCGGGAGATGGACGACAACCGCTCGGTCGACGTGCGGGGACGGACCCTGGTGCCCAACGCCTACTCGGTCGAGCTGTCGGAGACGGACTTCGAGCAGTTCTCCGAGGTGGCCGACGGCCTTGAGCGCGAGCTGGCCGAGGCCGCTCGGGAGCACGCACGCGACGAGGGCTACGTCTTCATGGGCCCGGTGTCGGTGCACATCGAGCTCTCGGCCAAGCAGCACGCCGGGTCGTTCCAGATCGTCGGGCGCATGCGCGAGGGCAAGGGCGGTTCGGGCGCCGGGTCCCTGCTCCTGCCCACCGGAGAACGCCTCCAGCTGACCGAGGCGGTGGTGACCATCGGCCGCAAGCCGGAGTCCACCCTCCAGCTCGGCGACCCCAACGTGAGCCGCAACCACGCGGAGATCCGGCCCCACGGCAACGGCTGGGTCCTCGTCGACCTCGGCTCCACCAACGGGTCGCGGGTCAACGGCAACCGGGTCACGTCCCACGAGCTGCGCGAGGGCGACGAGGTCGCCTTCGGCAACACCGTCCTGCGGTTCGAGGCGTCCTGACACCTCGCCGGGCGGTTCGCCGGCCCGATCGCTCGACGACCGTCGCGCCCGGGCGCGATCGGGTCGGCCGGTAGGCTCGCCCGGTCATGGACGAGCAGCTGCTCACGATCCTCAAGCTCTGCCTGCTCGCTCTGCTGTACCTGTTCTTCTTCCGGGTGCTGCGGGCGGTGTGGGCGGAGATCCGCGGCCCCAAGCTGGCGGTCGCTGCGCCGCGCCAGCCCGCACCCAGCTCCAAGGCGGTCAAGAAGGCGGAGCGCAAGGCCCTGCCCGTCCAGCTGGTCATCGTCGAGCCCGCCGCCCTGAAGGGCCGCACCTACCCGCTCGCCGAGGAGCTCACCGTGGGCCGGGCCGCCGGCTGCCAGGTCACCATCGACGACACCTACGCCTCGCAGATCCACGCCCGGGTGTTCTCCCGCGACGGCCAGCTGTTCGTGGAGGACCTCGGGTCCACCAACGGGACCTACCTGAACCGTCAGAAGGTGCACGGCCCGCAGGCGTTCCGCCGGGGCGACCGCCTCCAGGTCGGCAACACGGTCATGGAGCTGGTGTGACCACGCTGCGCTCGGGGTCCGCCACCCACGTCGGCCAGGTGCGGTCCAACAACCAGGACTCGTTCCTGGTGCTCGCCGATGCCGACCTCTACGGCGTGGCCGACGGCATGGGCGGGCACAACGGCGGTGAAGTGGCCTCGGCCATGGCCGTCGAGAACCTCCAGGAGCACGCCGGCGAGCCCACGCTCGAGAACCTGAAGCAGGCGGCGCGCATCGGCAACCGGGCCATCTTCGAGAAGGCCGGCGCCGACACCGAGCTGCACGGCATGGGCACCACGCTGTGCGCGGTGCGGGTGGTTCCCGGCCCCGAGGGCGACGAGGTGGCGTGGATCAACGTGGGCGACTCGCGCGTCTACCTGTTCCGCGACGGGGCCCTCATCCAGCTCAGCCGGGACCACAGCCTGGTCGAGGACCTGCTCCGCGACGGCCAGCTCACCGAGGACGAGGCCAAGGTCCACCCCAAGCGCAACATCATCACCCGGGCGCTGGGCATCGACGTCGACGTCGAGGTCGACGGCAGCACGGTGATCCCGTTCAACGGCGACCGCTTCCTGCTCTGCAGCGACGGCCTCTTCGGCGAGGTCACCGGCGACCAGATCTCGTCGGTCCTGCGCCGCCTCGCGGATCCCACCGAGGCCGCCGAGGAGCTGGTGCGCCTGGCCAACGAGGCCGGCGGACGCGACAACATCACGGTGGTCCTCGTCGAGGTGGTCGACGACGACGGCCGCTCGCTCGCCGCCGCCGCGGCGCTCGCCGAAGAGCAGTCCCGGCTCAAGGCTCGCGAGGGCGATCCGACCACGGTCGATGCCGAGCCCGACACGGAGCCGGTCAGCGA
>CAZCVS010000432.1:0-2832 GCA_964501845.1 uncultured Iamiaceae bacterium | reverse complement strand
TCGCCGTCTTTGGCCCCGGCCTTGGCCAGCGCCTTGTCGACCCCCAGCTTGTGGAGGCGCTCCTGCACATACGACAGGGCTTCGAGGTTGGTCAGGTCCGAGAGCGCGACCGCTCGCTCCGCGGCCTTGCCCCGCACGATGAACCCGCCGCCATCGGTGCGCTCGATCAGCAGGCCCTCGGGCTGGGGCCGGTGGATGACGAACGGCTCGGGCTCGGGTTCCGCCTGGCGGGCGCCGCGGACGGCATCGGCCATGGCCCCGACGAGCTGGGGCAACCCGGCGCCGGTGATGGCCGAGACGGTGGGACCGTCCCAGTCGGGCGCGTCGTCGGCATCGGCCATGTCGGCCCGGCTGCCGACCACCACTCGGGGCCGGTCGAGGAGCTCGGGGCGGTAGCCCTCGAGCTCACCGAGGAGGATCCGCTCCTGCTCCTGCGGCGAGTGCTCGGCGAGGGGCGACAGGTCGAGCAGCAGCGCCATCGCTCGGGCCCGCTCGACGTGGCGGAGGAACTGGATGCCGAGGCCCTTGCCCTCGCTGGCGCCCTCGATGAGGCCGGGGATGTCGGCGACCACGATCTCGTCGCCCTCGTCGAGGCGCACGACGCCGAGGTTCGGCTCCAGGGTCGTGAAGGGGTAGTCGGCGATCTTCGGCTTGGCCGCGGAGATCACCGAGATGAGCGTGCTCTTGCCCACGTTGGGGAACCCGACCAGGGCCACGTCGGCCATGAGCTTGAGCTCCAGGTTCAGCCAGCGCTCCTCCCCCGGTTCGCCCTGCTCGGCGAACGTGGGGACACGCCGGCTGTTGGAGAGGAACCGGGCGTTGCCCTTGCCCCCCCGGCCTCCGGCCGCGGCCAGCCACCGGTCGCCAGCGTTGACCAGATCCGCCAGCAACATGCCGTCGGCGTCGGAGACCACGGTGCCCTCGGGCACCGCCACCACGAGGTCATCGCCACCGTGGCCGTGCTTCTTCTTGCCCTGGCCGTGCGTGCCGCTGGTGGCCCGGCGGTGGGGGTGGTCGCGGAAGGCCAGCAGGGAGGACACGTTGCGGTCAGCGACAAGCCAGATGCTGCCACCGGTCCCACCATCGCCGCCGTCGGGGCCACCCTTGGGGACGTGGGCCTCGCGCCGCATCGACACGCAGCCCGCGCCGCCATCGCCGGCGCGGACGTTCAGTTGCGCTTCGTCGACGAATCCAGACATGGGGGCCGAGGCTACCGGGGCGCGCTCGCACCCCAGCCATGGGAACCGGCTAGTACTCCTCGACGAGGTGCACCGGGTCACCGATGATCCGGGCCGACCAGGTCGTCCGATCGGTCACCGCCCCGGTGAACGTGTAGCGGATCTGCCACCAGTCGTTGTTGCTCGGAGGCGAGTAGCCAGCGAGATCGATGGTGATCTCGACGAGCTTGCCGTTGAACTTGTTCGCCGTCACGTCGAGCTCGTCCACATTGGTGCCACTCGTGACCGGCGATGTGTTCGCCTTCCAGCTGAACTTGGCCGGGGTCCAGGTGTTCCCGTCCGTCCCGGACGGCTTCATGATCTCGATGCTCTTGCCACCCTCTCCCGGGTCGAAGAGCTCCAGCTTCAGCTTCTTTCCGGCGTGCTCCGGCTCGATCTCCGCGAGGTAGAACGACGCGACCGATGTGTTGGCCGCAGCACGGACGGAGATGGCGTCTTTGCCGTAGACCCGGGGGCACCTCGTATCGGTCCGCCCGTCGCACAGCCCGTCGCCGGCCGTCCGGTACTTGGCCACGAGGCCCCACTGATTCGAGCCGTCGTTGAGGGGGCTGCTGATCGCGCCGCTGTTGGTCACCTTGAGGATGTAGCGCCCCGACGGATCAGTGGTGTTGATCGAGCACAGCGTGTTCCAACGCCGCGATCCGAGGTAGGAGTTCTGGCCGGTGAAGGTTTCGAAGGGGGTGTTCGAAGCGAACGTCTGCTGGCAGATCTGCGGGTTGTCGTCGTCGTTGAGTGGCGTGTTGTCAGCGGCGTAGAGGGTGTAGGTGTAGCTGTCGTTGCCGCCCTGACGGAAGCTGTCGATGACCGGGTCGGTGTAGGTGACAGTCGTTGGTGTACACGTGGTCGTCGTCTGGTAGCTGCCCGTGCGGTAACGGGTCCGGTTGCCCTGTCGGGTGACGGACTCGCCTGCGTTCAAGACGTTGATGGTGGCGGTCCACGTCCCATTGTTGGACGTGCGCGTCTGGTACTGCGCCGGTCCGTTGATGGTGATGTTGTTCGAGTTCGGACCCACAGCCCAGTTGGTCGTGGTCGCGTTCGCTGACCAGTTGATGACGTTCGGATACTCGACCCGGGTCCGGACACCCTTGTTCTGGAACGACCCCGTCGTGATAGCGGTGCCCGGCGATGCGGGGCTCCAGTTGGTGCCCGTGTCCGTGGTACGGGTCTGGTAGCGAATGGGCGCGTGGTACGTGACCGGCGGGTTGGTGGCGGTGCTCGTGCCGACGGTCCAGCTCGGGGTCGCGGGGTACACATAGTCTGTCACGCAGCTGTCCGGGCCGGTGATCGGCCAGGTGACCGCGGACGTGCTGTAGCGGGCATCGTAGAGCTTCACGTCGATGGGCGCGCTTCGATCTTCTGGTGCCTCGATGTACATCGAGTACCCCGAAGTCCGGTACTCCGAGTTCACCGTGTTCGTGCAGGTGCCGGTGCCGACATCGTTGAAGTAGCCGCTCTGGTACCGGTCGCCGTTCTGCTTGTCCGTGCAGTAGGGGTTCACCGATTGGTAGAGGTACTCGGGTGTGATCCCGGTGGCGGTGTAGTTCGCCAGCAGCGTGCCGGTGCCGAAGAAGTTGCGTGGACTGCCCATCGGGAC
>CAZCVS010000431.1:0-2833 GCA_964501845.1 uncultured Iamiaceae bacterium | reverse complement strand
GCATGATGCCGAACAGGAACAGCACCACGATGGCGCCGATGTAGACGAGCACCTGGGTGATCGCCACGAACTCGGCCCCGAGCAGGATGAACTGGGCGGCGGCCCCGGCGAGAACCACCACCAAGAAGGCGGCGGCGTGCACCACGTTGGAGGTGGTGACCACCCGGATCGCCGAGACGATCATCAGCACCGCGATGATGCCGAAGGCGATGTTCTGGGCGACCAGGACGGGGGCGTCGGCGTTCTGCGCAGCAGCGAGGAGGGTGCCGATCATCGGGGCACCTTCTTCACCTTGGCCGACGAGCCGGCCTCGTACGCCTCGAAGTCCGGGACGGTCTCCATCCACTCACCGAGGCGCTCCTTGTCGTGGAGGAGATCCGCGATGCGGGGCTCGGAGTACTCGAACTCGGGGCTCCAGAACAGCGCCTCGAACGGGCAGACCTCGACGCAGATGCCGCAGTACATGCACAGCGCATAGTCGATGTCGAAGCGGTCGAGCGCGGAGACGGTGCGCTCCTTGCCACCGGGACGGCGTGGCGGTGCCTTCTCCTTGTGGCCCTCGATGTAGATGCACCAGTCCGGGCAGCTGCGGGCACACAGCATGCAGACGGTGCAGTTCTCTTCCTTGAGGGCGATGACGCCACGAGCACGGGGCGCGGGCGCCTCCTTGACGTGGGGGTACTGCACGGTGGCGGCGCCCTTGGCGGGCGACGGCGGCTGCAGGAAGCGCTTGGCGCCTTCGCCGGGCCAGATGGTCTGGGTCATCTCACCGAAGGTGATGCCCATGCCCTTGAGCAGGCCCGGGAGCTTTGGCTTGGGAGGCATCAGAACGCAACCTTCAAGATCGTGGTGACGAGGATGTTCGCCAGCGAGATCGGGATCAGCACGGTCCACGCCAGCTTCTGGAGCTGGTCCTCGCGGAAGCGGGGGAAGGTGAAGCGCACGAAGAAGATGAGCCCGCCGAGGATCAGCATCTTGGTGAGCATGATGAGCGGCCCGAGCAGATTGAACCAGGCGCTGTCCAGGTCGGCCCAGGCAGCAGGGACCGCCCAGCCGCCGAGGAAGAGGGTGGCGCCCACGGCGGCGAAGGCCCCGGCCGAGGCGAACTCGCCGATGAAGAAGAGCAGGAAGCGCAGGCCCGAGTACTCGGTGATGTAGCCGGTGACCAGCTCCGACTCGGCGATGGGCATGTCGAAGGGCGTCTGCCCGAGCTCGGCCTGCACCGCGATCATGAAGATGATGAAGGCGACGAACTGGGTGAGGATGTACGGGTTGCCGAGGCCGTCGAAGCCGAAGATCGAGCCGCCGGCCTGCGCCGAGACGATGCTGGACAAGTTGAGCGTGCCTGCCTGGATGACCACGCCGACGACGGCGAGGACCAAGGGGAGCTCGTAGGCGATGAGCTGGCCGGCGGCGCGGAGGCCGCCGATGAGCGAGTACTTGTTGGCCGATGACCAGCCGGCGAGGAGGACACCGAGCGATGAGATCGACGAGACGGCCAAGACGTAGAAGATCCCGCCTTCGAAGTTCTCGACGAACACCATCTGGGGGCCGAACGGCACGGCCAGGTAGACGAGCAGCACGGTGGCCACGACGAGGTACGGCGCCAGCTTGAACAGCTTGCGATCGGCCCGCTCGGGGACGATGTCCTCCTTCTGGAGGAACTTGCCGACCTCGGCCAGCAGCTGCATGGATCCGAAGGGCCCTGCTTCCATGGGCCCGAGGCGGCTCTGCATGAACGAGACCATCTTGAACAGGAACAGGTAGACGAACGTTCCCGCGGGCAACAGCACGGCGGCCAGGATCCCGACGGACCGCAGGACCGTCTCGTGCCAGTACGCCAGCTCGATGGCGAGGATGGGGGCGCTCACCGGTCGATGTCTCCGAGGATGAAGTACAGGGACGCGAGGATCGTGACGACATCAGGCACGTACACCCCGCGGGAGACCCACGGGATGACGGCGACGTTGTTGAACGACGCAGTGCGGATCTTGACGCGGAACGGGCCGAGGTCGCCCTTGGACACGACGTAGTAGCCCATCTCGCCGAGCGGGTTCTCGGTGGCGACCCAGGCCTCGCCCTCGGGCACCTTGATGATGCGCGGGACCTTGGCCATGATCGCCCCCGACGGCAGGCCGTCGAGGAGCTGGTCGACGATCTTCGTGCTCTCGCGGATCTCCTGGAGACGCACCCAGAACCGGGCGAACGAGTCCCCGTCGGGGTGGGTGACGACGTTCCAGTCGCACTCGTTCCAGGCCAGGCCGACGGGCTGGTCCCGGCGGAGGTCCCAGTCGACGCCGCTGGCGCGCAGGTTGGCGCCGGACAGGCCGTAGGCGAGGGCGACATCGGCGGGGATGACGCCGACGCCGCGGGTGCGGGCCTGGAAGATCTCGTTGCCCTCGACGAGGGTCTCCATCTCGTCGCAGAAGTCCCGGATCTTCTCCATGGAGGCCTTGGTGTCGGCGATCCAGCCCTTGGGCAGATCGTCCTTGAGGCCGCCGATGCGGTCGAAGTTGGGGTGGAAGCGGCCACCGGTGGCCGCCTCGATCTGGTTGAGGACGTACTCGCGGTCGCGGAAGGCGTAGAAGGCGGCGCTGATGGCGCCGATGTGCAGGGCCATGTCGCCGACGAACAGCGAGATGTTGGCGATGCGGGAGAGCTCGAAGAGGACCGTGCGGATCCACTGGGCCCGGGGCGGGGCCTCGATGTCCATGAGCTTCTCGGCGGCGAGGATGAAGGGCACCTCGTTGGCGAAGCTGCCCAGCCAGTCGATGCGGTTGATGAGCGTGGTGACCTGCGGGTAGGTCCGCACCTCGGTGAGCTTCTCGTAGCC
>CAZCVS010000430.1:0-2869 GCA_964501845.1 uncultured Iamiaceae bacterium | reverse complement strand
TCGATCTTGAGGTAGGTGGCGGCCTCGGTGTGGCGCTTGCGCAGGGCGCTGATGTCGTCGGTGACGTCTCGCATGGTCTCTTGATCCTGCCCGATGGCTGCCAGCTTCGGGCAACCGGCGCGTGGGAACGCCGACCAGGGCCGCCACACTGGGGAGGTGCGACAAGCCGTCTCGCCCCCCGTGCTGCTGTTCGACGGCGACTGCGCGTTCTGCTCCAGCTGTGCCCGGTGGCTCACCGCCCACATCCCCACGCCCGTGGCCCTGCACCCGTGGCAGTGGTGCAACCTCGCGCCGCTGGGCGTCGACGCCCTCGAGGTCGACGCCGCGGTGGTCCTCGTCGACGTGACCCTGCACCACACGGCCGGCCCCGAGGCGCTCGCCGGGCTCCTGCGTTCGAGCACGTCAGGAGGCTGGCGCCTCGCCGGGCGCGTGCTCGGCACCCGTCCGGTGCTCGCGGTGGCCTGGCCGCTCTACCGCTGGATCGCCCGCAACCGGCACCGCATGCCTGGCGGTACCGCGCAGTGCTCGCTCCCCCAGGCCGAGCGCCGCCCCTAGGCAGACCCGCGGATCAGCCGGCGCGCACGCCGCGCCAGTCGTTGCCGGTGCGGTGCTCCCACGGGAGCAGCGGGCGGGGCTGGTCCATGTCGGCGCGCGCCCACGGGAGGTAGCGCTTCGTGCCGCTGACGGTCACACGGGCCTCCGAGGGCATCATCGGCCGGTTGGCCTTGTACCCATCGATCCAGTTCCAGGCGTACAACGACTTCGATTCGCTCATGGCATCGAACCTACGGATGTACCGGTTCCCCCCGGTTTCCCGTTCGTGCACCGTCCGTTGCCGCTCCCTGACGCGCCCCTGACGCGCGAGCCGCGGCGGATCCTGAGGCCTTCGGCCTCAGGATCCGTGACACTGCTTGAACTTCTTGCCCGAGCCGCAGGGGCAGGGGGCGTTGCGGGGGGTCTTGTCCCAGTCGCTCTTGACGACGGGGGTGTTGACGATCTCCTCCTCGACGGCGACCTCGCTGCCGTCGGCGGCGGCCTGGGCCCGTGCCGCCTCGGCCATGCCGTTGCCGGCAGACGAGGGGTCGTCGGGGCCCGAGAGCTCCATCTGGGTCACCGCGTTGTCTGTGGGCTGGTCCTCCACCACGACCTGCACGTGCATGACGTACTTGACGAAGTCCTGGGCGATGGAGGCCATCATCAGGCCGAACATCTCGAAGCCCTCGCGCTGCCACTCGACGAGCGGATCCTTCTGGCCCATGGCCCGGAGGTTGATGCCCTCCTCGAGGTAGTCCATCTCCAGGAGGTGCTCGCGCCAGTGCTGGTCGATGATGTTGAGCATCACCTGGCGCTCGATCTGGCGCATGGTCTCGACGCCGAGTTCCTGCTCGCGCTGCTCGTAGTACGCGACGGCCTCGGTGAGCAGCAGCTCTTGGAGCTCCTCGGTCCCGCCGGAGTCCGCGAGCTGCTCCTGGGTGAGGTCCGTGGGCCAGAACGAGGCGATCTCCATGTGGAGGCCCTCGATGTCCCACTCGTCGTCCGCCTCGGACACGCAGAAGGTCTGCACCGAGGTGTCGATGGCCTCTTCGAGGTACTCGAGGGTCTCCTCGCGGAGGTCGGCCTCGTCGAGGATCTGGTCGCGGCGCTTGTAGATCACCTTGCGCTGCTCGTTCATGACCTCGTCGTACTTGAGCACGTTCTTGCGGATCTCCGCGTTGCGCTGCTCGACGGTGTTCTGGGCCCGCTCGATGGCCTTGGTGACCATCTTCGCCTCGATCGGCACGTCGTCGGGAAGGGCCTTGCCCATCACCCAGTTCATGGCGCCGGTGGCGAAGAGCCGCATCAGCTCGTCCTCAAGCGACAGGTAGAAGCGGCTCTCCCCCGGGTCGCCCTGGCGGCCCGAGCGGCCACGGAGCTGGTTGTCGATGCGGCGCGAGTCGTGGCGCTCGGTACCCAGGACGTAGAGGCCGCCGAGGCCGCGGACCTTGTCGCCCTCGGCCTCGGTCTCGGCCTTGTACTTCTTGGTGAGCTCGGCGAGGCGCTTGAGTCCGTCCTCGGACTCGAGGTCGATGCCCTCGGCCCGCAGGTCCCGCTGGGCGAGGCCCTCGGGGTTGCCGCCGAGGAGGATGTCGACGCCGCGGCCGGCCATGTTGGTGGCGACGGTGATCGAGTGCAGCCGCCCGGCCTGGGTGACGATGTCGGCCTCGCGGAAGTGCTGCTTGGCGTTGAGCACCTCGTGGGGGATGCCCCGCTTGTCGAGCAGACGCGACAGCTTCTCGGACTTCTCGACCGAGATGGTGCCGACCAGCACCGGTTGCCCGGTGTCGTAGCGCTCGACGAGGTCCTCGACGACGGCGTCGTACTTGCCGTCCTCGCTCTTGTAGATCAGATCGGCGTCGTCGAGGCGCTGCACCGGCCGGTGGGTCGGGATGGGCACGACCTGGAGCTCGTAGGTGCTGGCGAGCTCGGCGGCCTCGGTGACGGCGGTGCCGGTCATGCCGGCGAGCTTGTCGTAGAGGCGGAAGTAGTTCTGGAGCGTGATCGTGGCGAGGGTCTGGTTCTCCTCCTTGATCCGCACCCCCTCCTTGGCCTCGACCGCCTGGTGGAGGCCCTCGGACCAGCGCCGGCCGTCGAGGATGCGCCCGGTGAACTCGTCGACGATCTTCACCTCGCCGTTCTGGATCACGTAGTCCTTGTCGCGCTTGAACAGCTCCTTGGCCTTCAGCGCGGCCTGGAACTGGTGCACCAGGTTCTGGGCCACGGCGTCGTACATGTTGTCGACGCCGAGCGCGGTCTCGACCTTCTCGACGCCGGACTCGGTGGGGGCGACGATGCGCTTCTCCTCGTCGACCTCGTAGTCCTCGTCGCGCTG
>CAZCVS010000429.1:0-2892 GCA_964501845.1 uncultured Iamiaceae bacterium | reverse complement strand
AGCTGACCATCGACCAGCTCGCCGCCGAGGTCGACATGACGGTGCGCAACATCCGTGCGCACCAGGCTCGCGGCCTGCTGCCGCCGCCCACCATCAAGGGCCGCATCGGCTACTACGGACCGCTGCACCGTCGCCGCCTCCAGCAGATCCGGGCCATGCAGGACGAGGGTCTGAACCTGGCGGCGATCGCCAAGGTGGTCAACGACGGGCAGCTGACCGCCATGACCACCGAGGTGTTCACCGATTCGGGGCCGGCGTGGTTCGAGCCCGATGTCCTGCTCGGCCGGTTGGGCTCCCCCGACGAGGGCGTGGCCGCTCGGGCCATCGAGCTGGGGCTGATCGTGGTCGACGGCGACCGCATCCGCATGGACCTGCCGAGCCTGCTGCCCCTGGCCGAGGAGTTCCTGGCCATGGGCGTGCCGCTGGGCGCCCAGCTCGACGCCCTCGCGGAGGTGCAGACCGCCACCGAGCAGGTGGCGGCCGCATACCTGCACCTCGCCGACGAGCACCTGATCGCCCGGGTCGCGGTGGACTCCGGCGGAGACATCGAAGCCATCCGCGCCTCGGTGGCCCGGCTCCGCGACCTCGCTCGGGTCGCGCTGAACGCGTCGTTCAACCACGCCATGTCGGAGGCGCTGCGGGTGCACTTCGACGGGTAGCGCGGCCCATCAGGGGCCCTCGTCTCCCGCACCCTCGACGGCCTGGAGGATGTCGACGCCGTCGACGGTCGCCACCGGCCGGTAGTGCCGGGCGATGGTGCGCGGGAGCGAGCCGCTCGGGTCGCACCGCTCGGCCGGGTGGTGCATCGCCAGGTAGGTCGGCCGGTCGGGTCCGTCGAGCAGGCGCACCAGACCATCGGTGCCGCCGCGGCCGGAGCGGACGTGGTCGACCCACAGGTACGGCGTGCGGGGGATCTGCCTGGCCTCGACGTACCAAGTGGCGCTGGCGCACACCGGGAGCAGGTCGTCGGTGCTCGAGGTGCGGTGTTGGCGGTACCACTGGGCGATGGCGGCGTCGGCGTCGGCGCGGGGGTCGCGCTCCCACGACGGGCGGGCGATGAGCGCGAGCGAGATGGCGAGCGGCAGCGCCAGGGCGAGGGCCGTGGTGCGCACCAGCTGCTGCTCGGTCCGAGGAGGGCCGGCGGTGAGCGCGACGGCCGCGGCCGTGGCCACCGGGAACGCCAGCTGGATCCAGTAGTGGCGGTGGTAGTTGCCCCCGGCGACGAACCCGACGGCGGCGACCGCGGCCCACAGCAGCAGGAGCGCGTGCTCTGGCCGCAGGCGCGCGGCCAACGGGCGGTCGAGCGCGCGCAGGTGCCGGGCACCGAGAACGACCGCCGGCCCCAGCAGCGGCAGGGCGACGAGGAGGGTGAGCGCCATGCGTCCGCCCTGGGGGCCAGCGACGGCGCTGCGGGCGTGCAGCCGGAACCCGTAGAGGGCGTAGGCGTACCCGTCCCATCCCAGCGAGGCGCCGTGGGCGACGGCGGCGGCGAGGACGGCACCGGCGCCGAGGGCGAGCCAGCCGGCCATCGCCGCCGCCTCCCGCGGGGTGCGCCAGCGCTGCCAGGCGGCCACGACGATCCACAGGGTGAGCGCGGCGAGCACGTCGAACCCCGACTGCTTGACCGTGACCCCGGCGGCGGCGAGGGATCCGGCGGCGACGAGCCACGGCGGCGGCAGGCGCCGCGCCGCGACCAGCGCGCCGATGGCTGCGGCCGGGACCGTCGCCGCTCCGGCCAGCAGCTCGCCGTTGGCCGCATGGCCCTCGATCGCGGCAGACGACGAGATGACGGCGACGAGCCAGGCGGCCACCGCTCCCGCAGCCCACCGTCCCGACACGGCCCGGGCCACCACGGCCGCGCCGAGCACGACCGCCAGGCCGGCGACGACCGCGAGCGAGCGCACGGCGGCGGTGCTGGGCCCGAACAGGTCGTCCCACCGCTGGAACGCCACGACGACCCCCTGCGGCCGGTCGACGAACGTGTCGACGTACAGGCGGTGACCCGCGGCCCAGCTCCGTGCGACCGTGAGGGCCCCGGCTTCGTCGACGTTGAGCGGCGCCCGGAGGGAGGGGAGGCGCAGGAGCACCGACGTCAGCGCGGCGCCGGCGATCCACCAGCCGGCGCGCCGCCGTTCGCGGATCAGGGATCGAGCCGGCTCGCGGTGGTCGGTCGCCATGGACGGCCAACGCTACCGACGACGGCGGTGCCGTCTGGGCCGTGCCGGCCGGGGCGGCCGGGGCGGCCCAGGATCAGGCGGCGACCGCGGCGGCGTCGGTGGAGACCGCCTTGTGGTTGCCGTCCTCCTCGTAGAGGCCGCAGCGACGCCACACGGCCTTGGCCACGGGGTTCATGAGCCCGAGGTCGCGGCACAGGCGGCGGAGCTTGGCGACCGACTCCTTGCGCAGCTGGCGGCCTGCCGCGCTGCGCCGCGCTTCGCGAAGGACCGACTTCGGGACGCCGTGCGCCTTGTGGAGCTCGAAGGTGGGGTCGACCATGAGCGGCGCCATGATCCACAGCACGATGGGGGTGCGGATCGACAGCATCGTACGACGGAACCGGCCCAGTCGGGGAACCAGGTCCTTGAGGTAGGTCCGGGCGAAGGCGATGTGGCGGGCCTCCTCGGTGACGTGGATCTTCATGATCTGCTCGATCAGCGGATGGGTGGTGCCCTCGCGCAGCTGGCGGCGCTGGAGGTAGTCGACCGGGTCCTCGCCGCCCAGCACCAGGACGAAGAACTGCTCGGGCAGCAGGCGCTGGAACACCGGGACCATGACCGTGGCGGTGGCGCGCAGCCACAGCGGCATGCCGTGGACGGGCATCTCGCTGCGGTTCACCAGCTCCTGGAACATGAGCGAGTGCTGCGACTCCTCGATGATCTCGTGGTGGAGGTA
>CAZCVS010000428.1:0-2898 GCA_964501845.1 uncultured Iamiaceae bacterium | reverse complement strand
TACGAGGTCGTCGACGGTGAGGTCGACGGCGCCAAGAACGTCGACTACGTGGTCTCCCAACTGGCCGAGGTGGGCACCCCGTTCCTGGCCGATGTCGTCGGCGAGTGCCGTGACGAGCCCAACCTCAAGCAGATCTTCTCCAAGAGCTCGCCCTACTCCCTGCTCATCACCGAGTACGTCGAGCGCTGCCACGGCTACGAGGGCTTCTTCACGAGAGACAACGTCGCCGCCCTCACCCAAGCCGCCGGCGCCGACGAACGCTACGACCACGGCCACGTCTTCGACTGACGAACCCCACCCCACCCCAAACCTGATCGAACTTTCGACGCTCGTGGTTGCAGAGCAACCCCTCGCATCGAAAGTTCGCTGGCCACCTCGCGACCCGAATCGAACTTTCGACATTCGTGGTTGCAGGGCAACCTGTTGCGTCGAAAGTTCGGATCGGCCTGGGGCTACTTCGCCGATGCGAGGGCGGCGAGGATCTGAGCGACGACCTCGTCCGGTCGCTCCTTGAGGTCGTCCCACGTGACGCGGATCACCCGCCATCCGGCGGCCACCAGCTGGTTGTCGCGCTTGCGGTCGCGCTCTCGAGCGGCCTTCGAGCCGTGGAACCGGTGACCGTCGAGCTCGACCACCAGCCGAGCGTCGGTCCAAGTGCAATCGACGCGTCCGATCACGTCGTCGTCGCCGAGGTGCACCTCGAACCGTGGCATCGGCACCTTCCGTTCGACGAAGAGGCGCCGCGCCGCTCGCTCGAGCTCGGAGGCTGGAGCGATGTAGCCGGGACCCATGTCCTCGAGGAGCTCCCGCATCGCCGCGGTGCCGCGGCGGCCTCGTCGTGCCAAGGCGAAGAACACCTTCTCGATCTGCTGCTGGGTGCACAGGCGTCGGGAGATCGCGTCGTCGATGACCTTCTCCATCCGCCCGATGGGTTCGACGCCGGCGAGGTCGAAGATGGTGCGGGCGATCCGGGTGACGGGGATCGAATCGCGGGTGGTGATGTGCTGCTGCGGCAACCAGAGCGAGGTGCGGATGGGGCCGCCGGTGGGCTGGCTTCGACCGCACGCAACGCTGACATCGATGAGCGCCCGCCGGAAGCCGAGCAACTTCCAGATGTAGGCCGCGGCGCGATGTGAGGCCACGGCGCCGGGCGGGTGAGCCCAGACCGAGGCAAGCACCGACTGGTGGTCGGTGCGCGGCGCCGCGGCGACTCGGTACAGCCCGCGGCTGACGCGGACGCACCAGCCTTCCTCGACCAGTGACCGGAGCTCCTGCTTGGTGACGCCGGCTCGCTGCGCGTCAGCCCATCGGAACAAGCCGTGATGGCGCGAGGCATGGGTCGCAAGCGGGCCGAATCGGGGTTGCATGGCCAGGACCGTCACCGAAGAGCGGGGCCCGATCCAGCGATGCGCCCCATCTGGCGCACGTCAGCCCGACCGAACTTTCGACACTTGGTAGTGCAGCGCAACGCTGTGCATCGAAAGTTCGAGTCAGGTGCGGCGGGGCTGATCGAACCTTCGACGGCTGGGGTTGCAGAGCAACCCTTCGCATCGAAAGTTCGGAGTCAGGGGGTGGGGGTGGTTCGCGGGGTTAGGTGGTGACGCGTCCGGGGGTCGGGCGGAAGCGGTCGGTGGTGGTGTTGTTCCAGGCGAACTGGAAGCGGTCCGGGGCGGTGCCGTCGAGGAGCTGGCCGGGGGCGAAGGGCTGGTGGATCTCGCCGAAGGTGCGGACCTCGTACTGGCTGACCCGGCGGATCACGTGGTCGTAGCTCAGCTCGGCCGTGTGGTCGAGGCCCATGGCGGCGATCATCTCGGCCAGGGCGTGGACCGTGTTGCGGTGGAACTGGTGGACCCGTTCGGCCTTGTCGGGGACCACGATCGCCCGCTGGAGCTTGGGGTCCTGGGTGGTGACGCCGACCGGGCACTGGTTCGTGTGGCACCGCTGCGACTGGATGCAGCCCACGGCGAACATGAACGCCCGGGCCGAGTTGCAGTAGTCCGCCCCGAGCGCCATCGACTGGGTCATGGCCGAGGCGGTGACCATCTTGCCGCTGGCACCGACCTTCACCTTGTCGCGCACCCCGGCCCCCACGAGGATGTTCTGGACGGCCATCAGGCCCTCCACCAGGGGGAAGCCGAGCGAATCGGAGAACTCCAGCGGAGCTGCTCCGGTCCCGCCCTCGGCCCCGTCGACGACGATGAAGTCGGGGTAGGTGTCACTCTCGATCATGGCCTTGACGATGGCCATGAACTCCCGGGGGTCGCCGATGCAGAGCTTGAAGCCGACCGGCTTGCCCTCCGAGAGCTCCCGGAGCTGGGCGACGAACGCCGTCATCTCCAGCGGCGTGGAGAACGCCCGGTGGAACGTGGGCGAGAAGACGTCTTGGCCCGCCGGGACGAGGCGGGCCTCGGCGATCTCCTCGGTGACCTTGGCGCCGGGGAGGATGCCGCCGTGGCCAGGCTTGGCGCCCTGCGAGACCTTGATCTCGATCATCTTCACCGCGTCGTGGGCGGCGTTGCGGGCGAACAGCTCGGGGGAGAACCCACCGTCGTCGGTCCGGCACCCGAAGTACCCGGTGCCGATCTGCCAGATGACGTCGCCGCCGTGCTCGAGGTGGTACTTCGAGAGCCCGCCCTCGCCGGTGCAGTGGGCGAAGTTGCCCAGCTTGGCGCCGAGGTTCATGGACCGCACGGCCTGGCGGCCCAGGGCACCGAAGCTCATGGCCGAGATGTTCAGCACCGAGAGCGAGTACGGCTGGGCGCACTGGTCGCCGCCCACGGTGACCCGCAGGTCCGACACCGGGTCGGCGGCCATCGGGTGCGGGGCGATCGAGTGGGCCATCCACGTGTAGCCGTTCTCGTACACGTCGAGCTCGGTGCCGAAGGCCTTCTTGTCGGC
>CAZCVS010000427.1:0-2905 GCA_964501845.1 uncultured Iamiaceae bacterium | reverse complement strand
CGAGTACGGCCGCGAGCTCTACGACAACCTGTCGAAGTACATCCGGTTCCAGATGTCGGCGCTGGTCGGTTTCATCGCCACGTTCCTCGGTGCCGCGATCTTCTCGATCGCGGGTGGCATCCCGTTCTCGCCGCTCGCCGTTCTGTGGATCAACTTCGTGGTGCAGGTCCCCATCGCCATCGCCCTCGGGTTCGACAAGCCGCTGCCAGGCCTCATGGACCGCAAGCCGCGGCCGCTGGCCGAGCCGGTCCTCGACGGTCCGCAGTGGGTCCGCGCCGTCGGCTTCGGTGTCTTGATGGCGGCAGGAACGCTGTGGGTCCGCGAAGCCTTCGAGGGCTGGGCGAGCGCCGCGGTGGCGACGACGATGGCGGTGACGGTGTTCTCGCTGCTGAACGTGGCCCTGGGCATGAGCGCCCGCAGCGAGACCCGCACCATGTTCACCCGAGACATCGTGGCCGACCGCCGCCAGCTCACCCTCTA
Source organism: uncultured Iamiaceae bacterium (assembly GCA_964501845.1). Lineage (GTDB taxonomy): Bacteria > Actinomycetota > Acidimicrobiia > Acidimicrobiales > Iamiaceae > Aquihabitans. Next base: position 2,425 of record CAZCVS010000427.1, on the reverse strand, counting down.
CGGCGGCACCCTGGTGGCGATCGTCCTCGCCACCCAGCTCGACATCCTCAACCGCATCCTCGACACGGTCCCCCTCACCGGTGGCCAGTGGCTGGTCTGCCTCCTGCTCGCAGCGGGGCTCATCGTGATCGAGGAGATCGTCAAGTTCGTGATGCGCCGTCGGACCGCAACGGCCTGAGACCAGGAGGACAACGGTGTCTGAAGACGAGTCGATCCCCACCATCGAGCCCGGCGACGGTGCTCCCACCGACGAGGAGGCGAGCCCCGAGGCAGCCTCCAAGCGCGTCAAGTTCCCCACCGCGCTCACCGTCCTCGCGCTGGTGCTGGGGCTGGTGTGGCTGGCGTCGTTCATCGTGCCGTCGGGCGTCTACCAGCTCGACGAGACGGGTGGCCCGGTGCCGGGCAGCTACCAGGAGCTGCCGTCGTGCGGTGACGCCGCGGAGGGCCAGCAGTGCGTCGACAAGTCGGTCGGCGCGCAGTTCAAGCTGCTGTGGCGGGCTCCTCCGAACGGCCTCTACGGCGTGCAGAGCTCCGAGACCCAGTACGTGGGCGCGGATGAGGAGGGCTTCCTCTACGGCTCGGCCCAGATCTTCTTCTTCGTGCTGGCCGTGGGCGCCTTCATCACCGTCACCATGAAGAGCGGTGCCATCGAGACCGGCATCGGCCGGCTGGCCAAGCGGTTCTCGAAGAGCCCGATCATCCTAGTGGCCGTCTTGATGGCGATCTTCGCGCTGGGCGGCACGTCGTACGGCATGTGGGAGGAGACGCTGGGGTTCTTCGCGCTGCTCGTGCCCCTCGTGCTCGCGCTGGGCTACGACCGGATGGTCGCGGTGTCGATCATCTTCCTCGGCGCCGGCACGGGGGTGCTGGCCTCGACGGTGAACCCGTTCGCCACCGGCGTCGCATCCGATGCGGCCGGGATCAGTCTCAGCGACGGCCTGGGACTGCGCGTGCTGCTCCTGCTGGTCCTCGTCCCGATGGCGATCGGTTACGTCGTCTGGTACGGCCGCCGGGTGCGGCTGGATCCGAGCCGCTCGCTGCTCGCGGGCGAGCTTCCGGACGATCTCGCTGCGGTCCCCGCGGACGCGGATGCGGTCGAGGTCCCGGAGCTCACCGGCCGCCAGAAGATCACGCTGGGGATCTTCTTCGGGGCGTTCCTCACGATGATCTACGGGTTCATCCCGTGGAACGACCTGTGGGACACGTTCTTCGACGCGGAGTTCCCGCTGCCGACCTTCGACAGCTTCTACTTCACCGAGGCCTCGATGCTGTTCCTGGTCGCGGCGGTGGTCATCGGCCTGGTCTCGAAGCTCGGCGAGGAGGGGACGGTCAACACGATCGTCGCCGGCGCCGCGGACTTCCTCGGCGCGGCGCTCGTGATCGTGGCTGCCCGCGGCATCACGGTGGTGATGAAGAACACCTACATCACCGACACGGTCCTGCACTGGATGGAGGACAGCGTCTCGGGCTCGACGGCGGGCACGTTCGCGGTCGGCACCTTCCTGGTGAACATCCCCATCGCGTTCTTGGTGCCCTCGTCGTCGGGTCACGCTGCGCTCGTCATGCCGATCCTCGGGCCGTTGTCGGACTTCGCGGGCGTGCCCCGGGCGATGACCGTCACCGGGTTCCAGTCGGCGTCGGGGTTCGTGAACCTCCTCACCCCCACGTCGGCCGTGGTGATGGGCGGCCTCACGCTCGCCAAGGTTCGCTACGACCGCTACCTGCGGTTCCTCGCCCCGTTCCTCGTCGTCGTCTTCGTCGTGCTCGTCGCGGCGATGGCGATCGGGGCCAGCCTGTGACCACTCCCGAGGAGGAGTTCGTGCACCCGCAAGGACCGAACCGATGAGGATCGTCGTCGCCCTCGGCGGCAACGCCCTGCTGCGGCGGGGCGAGCCGATGACCGTGGAGAACCAGCGGGCCAACGTGGCCATCGCGTGTGAGCACCTGGCCCCGCTCGCCCTCGAGCACGAGCTGGTGATCAGCCACGGGAACGGCCCCCAGGTCGGGCTGCTCGCGCTCGAAGGCGCGGCCTACAAGGAGGTGCCGGCCTACCCGCTCGACGTGCTCGGCGCCGAGTCGCAGGGGATGATCGGCTACCTCCTGGAGCTGGACCTCGCCAACCGGCTGCCCGCCGACCACCCCGTCGTCGCCATGCTCACGATGATCGAGGTCGATCCCGCGGACCCGGCGTTCGACGACCCCACCAAGCCCATCGGTCCGATCTACGAGCCCGGCGACGTCGCCGCGCTGGCGGCCGAGCGGGGATGGACGTTCCGAGCCGATGGCGACCACCAGCGCCGGGTCGTGGCTTCGCCCGCTCCCAAGCAGATCTACGAGCAGGCCCAGATCTCCGGGCTGCTCGCGACCGGTTGCGCGGTGATCTGCGCCGGCGGTGGCGGGATCCCGGTCGCACGCGACGCGGACG
>CAZCVS010000426.1:0-2914 GCA_964501845.1 uncultured Iamiaceae bacterium | reverse complement strand
ACGTGTAGCCGTTCTCGTACACGTCGAGCTCGGTGCCGAAGGCCTTCTTGTCGGCAACGCCCTTGGACCGTTGGTAGATGAGCGAGCGGGTGTCGCGGTTGAAGGGCCGGCCGTCTTCGGAGTTCTCGATCAGGTACTGGTGCAGTTCGGGCCCGAGGTCCTCGATGATGAACCGCAGGTGACCGAGGATCGGGAAGTTCCGCAGGAGGCTGTGGCGGGGCTGGGTGTAGTCGTGGATGCCGACGACGACGAGCGGCACGAAGATCAGCTCGAGCAGGAGGAACCACGGGCTGATGAGCGCCAGGGCCAAGGTGGCGAACACCCCGACGACGCAGGCCCACAGGACCCCTGAGCCGATCTTCTGGATCATGTGACCCCTCCGGTCCAGTGCCCCCTGCACCCCGCGGTGCAGCACCTCGTGCGCCTGAACCTAGTCGGCATCTTCCCTGGTGAGGTGCGCCTTCGGCCCTGGTCCACCGGTAGTGTCGGGCCTCGCCGGGGCACGGGTGCCACGGCTCGAGAGGGGCGCTCGTGAAGCGATCGGTCGTGGTGGTCGGCGGGGGGTTCGCGGGCGTCGCGTGCGCCAAGGGACTGGCCAAGCACGGGGTCGACGTGCACCTGATCGACCGGAACAACTACCACCAGTTCCAGCCGCTGCTGTACCAGGTGGCCACGGCCCAGCTCGGCGTCCCCGACATCGCCCGCCCGTTGCGCGACATCTTCACCAAGCACGGGACGGTTCGGGTGACCACTGGTGAGGTCGTGGCCATCGACGCCGAGGCCAAGACGGTGACGCTCGCGGACGGCGGCACCGTCGGCGGCGACGTCCTCGTGATCGCGGCGGGGGCCAAGGCCAACTTCTTCGGGACGCCCGGCGCGGAGGAGCACGCCTACCCGCTCTACTGCGTCGACGACGCGGAGCGCCTGCGCTCGCGCATCTTGGGGATCATCGACGCCGTCGACCGAGACCAGAAGTACCTCGCCCAGGGGGCGTTCAACTTCGTGATCGTCGGCGCGGGCGCCACGGGGGTGGAGACCTCGGGTGCCCTCGCCGAGATGATCAACGACGTCCTGCCGCACTTCTACCCGGACCTGCCCACGCTGGTCGCCAACGTGATCGTGGTCGACCACGCCCCGCACGTGCTCAACGGCTTCTCGGAGAAGTCGCAGGCGTTCGCCACCAAGGCGCTCGAGAAGGACGGGGTCGAGTTCCGCTTCGGCATCGGGGTCAAGGAGATCCACCCGGACAAGGTCGTGCTCTCCGACGACAGCGAGATCATCACCCGCACCGTCATCTGGGCGGGTGGGCTCCAGGCCTCGAGCGTCGTGGGCGAGGCCGGACTGCCCCAGGGGCGCGGCGGGCGCATCGACGTGGCGCCCGACCTCAGCGTGCCCGGCCACCCGGACATCTACGTGCTCGGCGACGCCGCCAACATCACCGACCAGCACGGCACGGTCCTACCGCAGCTGGGGTCGGTGGCGCAGCAGGCAGGGGCGTGGGCCGCGCGCAACGTCATCGCCAACATGTCCGGCAAGGCGACCAAGCCCTTCGAGTACCACGACAAGGGGATCATGGCCATGGTCGGCCGCAACGCCGCCGTGGCCGAACTGGGCGCCGACCGCCACGAGATCACCGGCCCGTTGGCCTTTGCCGCCTGGCTCGGCGTGCACGCCTCGCTCCTGTCGGGCATCCGGGAGAAGGTCGGTGCGCTGGCGGCGTGGGGGCAGGACTACGTGAGCAAGAAGCGGCCCGAGGCGCTGGTGAACCACCCCGAGGACTACCGGATCGACTGGGATGAGGACGTGTGAGGCTGCTCGTCCGGTTCAAACCGCGGTAGGTAGTACCGGTTCGGCCTCGATCTCCTCGGGGATGAGGAGGATGGCGCCGAGGAGGAAGCACACGGCCCCGACCCAGGTGCCGGCGTTGGCGAGCTCGGCGTTGCGCAGCGAGCCGTCCTCCGTCACGTAGGCGGCGACCGCCGAGGCGCCGAAGGCGATCGACCCCGCCAGGTTGAGCGTGGCCACCGACCAGTCGAGGTCCTGGGGACGCCAGGTGACCCACGGCCGCTTCACCATGGCGTAGGCGAGGGCGCTGGCGACGAGGAAGGCGATCGAACCGAACGCGTCCGGCGCCCAGACCCGGTGGTCTGCCTCCTTGGCCGAGAGGCTGTCCTGCAAGGCGAGCAAGGTGCTGACGTTGAAGCAGAGGGTGCCGGCGAACTGGACGATCCCCGCCCACCACGCCGCTTGGCGCGGCGCCCGGGCGACCGTCCGCCAGCGGGCTGCCCGCCGGGTCCGGATGCCGCGGCCGATGGCACCGGTGGAGACCAGCACCTGCAGCCACGCCGCGGTCGTGAAGAAGAGCGACCCGACGAAGTACGTGATGCCGTCGGCATCGGTCCCGACGAGGTCGGCGTAGGCGGGGGTGGCGCCCAGGATGAAGCAGGCGGAGCCGAGGCTGAAGTTGACCGCGACCCACCAGTCCGCTTCGCGGGGGTCCCACCAGATGGAGCCACCGGTCTTCGGGTCGATCCTCGCCACGAGCGGTGCCTCAGAGGTGGTTGAAGCCGGCGGACTCTTCCTTGGTCATTGGCACGGTGACCGGGTGCCGGCCGAGGTGGGCCAGGGCGTCGCGGAAGTCGTCCATCAGCAGGCTGGCGAGGTCGCGGCTGACATCTTGGCGCACGAGGATCCGCTGCACCGCGATGTCGGACGCGTCGCCGGTGAGGGTGTACGCCGGCACCTGCCAGCCCTTGATGCGCAGGCGGTCGGCCAGGTCGTAGAGCGTGAAGCCGAGGTCGACGCCCTCGGGCACGCGCCAGGTGACGCAGGGGATGCCGGTGGCCGGGTCGCTGTCGTGGATGAGCTCGAACAGCTCGAGGTTCTCGATCTCCTGGGCCAGGTAGCGGCCGGT
>CAZCVS010000425.1:0-2923 GCA_964501845.1 uncultured Iamiaceae bacterium | reverse complement strand
ATGGGGTTCAACATCGCTGATCTGTTCGAGCGCGCCGTCGACGCCGTTCCCGACCGCATGGCGCTGGTGTGCGGCGACCGTCGCCTCAGCTACCGGGAGATGGACGACGAGGCCAACCAGCTGGCAAACCACCTGCTCAGCGAGGGTTTCGGCCACGGCGACCACATCGGCATCTACGGCCAGAACACCGCCGAGTGGCTCATCGCCATGGTCGCGGTCTTCAAGATCCGCGCCGTCCCGATCAACATCAACTTCCGCTACGTCGAAGACGAGCTGGCGTACCTGTTCGACAACGCCGACCTGGTCGCCCTCGTGCACGATCGGGAGTACATCCCCCGCATCGCCGCGGTCACCGCCAAGGTTCCCGGCCTCCGGCACTTCATCATGATCGACGACGGCAGCGACGCCGATCCGGCCGCCATCGGCGCCGTCTCGTGGGAGGACGCGATCGGCGGGGCCTCCACCGAGCGGCCGGTGCTCCCCCGCACCGACGACGACCACTACGTGATCTACACCGGCGGCACCACGGGCATGCCCAAGGGCGTGGTGTGGCGCCACGAGGACGTGTTCTACGCGCTCGGCGGCGGCGTCGACGCCTACACCAACGAGCGCATCACCCACGGCCACCAGCTGGCCGAGAAGGCGGCGGCGACCGAGACGCCCATGGTCAGCCTCAACATCCCGCCGCTCATGCACGGCGCCGCGCAGTGGGGTGCGCTGCGGTTCCTCTTCGAAGGCGGAACGGTCGTGTTCGTGCCCCGCTTCAAGGCCGAGACGGTGTGGGAGCTGGTCGAGTCCGAGAAGGTCAACACCATGATGATCACCGGCGACGCCATGGCCCGCCCGCTCATCGAGACCCTCCAGGAGGACCCGAACCGCTGGGACCTCTCGTCGCTGTTCGTGACCTCGTCGAGCGCGGTGGTGTTCTCGCCGTCGCTCAAGGACGCCCTGCTCGAGCTGCTGCCGGACATCATGGTCATCGACGCCATCGGCTCCTCCGAGAGCGGGATGAACGGCATGGTCATCCAGACCAAGGGCCAGACCGCCAACCACGGGGGCGGCGGCCCCACGGTGAAGGCCGGGCGCGACGCCGTCGTGCTCGACGACGACCTCAACCCGCTGCCGCCCGGCACCGGGGTCGTGGGCAAGCTGGCCCGGGGCGGCAACATCCCGATCGGGTACTACAAGGACCCGGTCAAGACCGCGGCCACCTTCGTCCACGCCCCCGACGGCACCCGCTACGTCGTCGCCGGCGATTTCGCCCTCCACGAGGAAGACGGCACCATCACGCTGCTGGGCCGGGGCTCGGTCTGCATCAACTCCGGCGGCGAGAAGATCTTCCCCGAAGAGGTCGAATCGATCCTGAAGGGCCATCCCGAGGTGTACGACGTGCTCGTCGTCGGTGTCCCCGACGAGCGCTGGGGCCAGGCCGTCTGCGCCGTGGTCCAGCCCCGCGAGGGCCACGAGCCCCCCATCCTCGCCGACCTCGACGCCCACTCGCGCACCCAGCTGGCGGCCTACAAGACGCCTCGCCACCTGGTGATCGTCGACGAGATCCGCCGCTCCCCCAGCGGCAAGCCCGACTATCCCTGGGCCACCCAGCTCGCCGAGGATGCCCTCACCACCGACGCCTGAGGCATCGTGGCGCGGTCAGGCTGACGCCAAGGCAGCTTCGCGCTCAGCTTCGAAGCGGCGGTTCTCCCAACGACCGCGGCGCACGCCACCGGCAGTCGAATCCTCCCGGACCAGCACCGACACGCAATCGATGAAGGTGCGGCGGGTGGACCAGCGCAGCAGTTCCTGCGACGGACAGGTGAGGCCGTGCTCGCCAGCATGACGGGCCACCAGGGCGGCGTCGACGGTGGGATCGCGCCAGTGGATCTCCGGCTCGACCGCGCCCGCACGGACGAGGGTCCGGTGGAGGAGGCCGATGCGCCTCAGGGCACCCGACCGGTCCAGGCGGCTCGACCGGAGGTTCGAGTGGTGGATCCACGCCGTGCCGTCGTCGGTGAGGACCCGGGCGATCTCGGCGATGTAGCTCCCCATGGCGTCCGCATCGGCATGGACGAGCGAGTCGAAGCTGAACACGAGGTCCACCGACCGGTCCGCCACCGCCGAGAGCGATCGGCCATCGCCTTGCATCGGATGGACGGCTGACGCCTCGGCGAAGCGGTGCACGCAGGCCTCGACGCACTCGGGGACCAGGTCCAGCGCCACCACCTCCGGCGCCCAGCCGGCCAGGAACTGGGTCCAGCGGCCGTGGCCGCTGCCGATCTCGACGATGCGCCGGTAGGGCGGGTCGCCCGCCGCTTCGCGCACGCGAGGCGCGATCCACGACGACCACTGAGAGGCAGGGCCGCCCCATCCGCGGGACCAGACATCGCCGTCCTCCGGCCAGGCGTCGGGGCGCCCCCACTGCTCGAGGTTGTCGTCGATGGACGCCACGGTCAGGTGCCGGTGAAGTTGGGCTTGCGCTTCTCCTTGAAGGCGCGGGGCCCTTCCTTGGCGTCGTTGGTGTTGAAGATGATCGGCTCGCCGATGGTGAGCTCGTGGGCCAGGCCGTCGGCCTCGGTCATCGCCGCGGTCTCCCGCATGGACTTGAGCACGGCGGCCACGGCGAGCGGGCCGTTCTCCGCGATCTGATCGGCGAGCTCGCGGGCCTTGTCCAGCGCCTGACCGTCGGGCACGACGTGGCCGATGAGCCCGATGTCCTTGGCCTCCTGCGCCGAGATGAGCCGGCCGGTGAGCAGCAGATCGGCGGCGACGGTGAAGGGGATCTGGCGCTGGAGGCGCACGGTGGAGCCGCCGAGCGGGAACAGGCCGCGGCGGACCTCGGCGATGCCCAGTTGGGCCGATTCGCCGGCGACGCGGATCTCGGTGGCCTGGAGGATCTCGGTGCCGCCGGCGACGCAGTAGCCCTCGA
>CAZCVS010000424.1:0-2927 GCA_964501845.1 uncultured Iamiaceae bacterium | reverse complement strand
GGGCGATGAAGGGGTCGTGGGCGATGATCCGCATGCCGAACGCCATCGCCCGCTGCGCGACCAGCTTGCCGATGCGGCCGAGGCCGATGACGGCCAGGGTCTTGTCGGCCAGCTCCACGCCCTCCCACTTCGAGCGCTCCCAGCGGCCCTGCACCAGGGCGTTGTGGGCCTGGGGGATGTTGCGGGCGTTGGCGAGCAGCAGGGCCATGGTCTGCTCTGCGGCCGAGAGGATGTTGCTCTGCGGCGCGTTGACCACCATGACGCCGCGGGTGGTGGCGTGGGCCACGTCGACGTTGTCGAGACCGATGCCGGCGCGGCCGACCACGACGAGGTCCGTGCCCGCGTCGAGCACCTCGGCGGTGACGGTGGTGGCGGAGCGGATGATCAGGGCGTGGGCGCCGACGATCGCCTGGACCAGCTCCTCTGGAGACAGCCCGAGCTGCACGTCCACGTCGTGGCCGGCGGCGCGCAGCGCGTCCAGGCCTCCATCAGCGATCTTCTCCGAAACCAGCACACGAGCCATAGGGGTCCGAGTCTGCCGGGTCGCCCGGCGAACCCGCCAATGCCCGCGTAGCCTCGGCCCGGTGTACGACGCCGACGAGGAGCCCACGGACCCCGAGGAGCGTCCGGCCTACGACTGGGACGCCTGGGAGAAGAACCGGTTCTCCGGGCGCGGCCGCCTCTGGATGATCCTGATGGTCGCGGTCATCATCGCCTTGACCATCCAGTTCTTCCAGAGCGGGGGCGACGCCATCCCCTGGGGACCACCCGGCTGACCCGCGCTCAGCCCAGGCCGACCGCGCCCTCCACCGGGGTGATGGGGTCAGCCGGGGTGAACCCGAAGACGCGGCCGTAGAACCACAGCTCGGCCTCGAGCGCCCGCACGATGTTCTCGGCCTTGCGGAAGCCGTGCTGCTCCCCGTCGAACAGCAGGTAGGCGTGGGGGATGCCATTGGCAGCGAGGGCGTCGACGATCATCTCCGCCTGCGCAGCCGGGACCACCTCGTCCTCGCTCCCCTGCAACACGATGAGCGGCGCCGAGAACCCGTCGGTGTGGTGGATGGGGCTGCGCTCGTCGTAGGTGGCCTGGGCCTGCGGGTACGGCCCTACCAGCCCGTCGAGGTAGCGGCTCTCGAACTTGTGGGTGTCGGCGGCGAGGGCGGAGAGGTCGGCCACGCCGTAGTGGCTGGCACCGGCCTTGAACGCGTCGTGGAAGCACAGTGCCGCGAGCGTCGTGTACCCACCCGCCGAGCCACCGCGGATCGCCAGCTGGTGGCGGTCGACGAAGCCCTCCTTCGCCAGGTGCTCGGCCGCGGCCACGGCATCCTCGACGTCGACGACACCCCAGGCGCCCTGCAGCAGATCCCGGTACGGGCGGCCGTACCCGGTGGAGCCGCCGTAGTTGACGTCGACCACGGCGAAGCCCCGGCTGGTCCAGAACTGCTTCGACAGCTCCAGGCGGTTGCGGGCCGCGGACGTGGGACCTCCGTGGATCATCACGACGAGGGGCGGGAGGGCCTGATCGTTCGGCTCCACGTCCGGGCTCTGCGGCGGGTAGAAGAGCCCGTGGGCCTTGCGGCCACCCGCGGAGCCGAACGTGATGTGGGTGGGCTCGGAGAACCACTCGGGCCCGAAGCCGAGGTCCCGGTGCGGCCGGAGCCGAGACACCGCCGCGGCCGGCCGCTCACCGCCGGGCTCGATCACCTCGACCCCGTAGGGCGCCGCCTCGGACGTCGGGGTGCCGGCGACCACGAGCGCATCGTGCTCCGCGCCACCCGCGACCACCTGCCCGATCTCGGAGAAGAGGGTGCCCAGCTCGCGCAGGCGGCCGCCGGGCTCGATGACCGCGAGCGCGTCGCCGCCATCGCGGGTGAGCACCACGAGCAGGTGGCCGGGCTCGAGCTCGGTCCACCACCGCAGCCCGCCGACCCACAGCGGCCCGCCGATCTCGGCCTCGACCCCGCCACCGGAGATGAGGGGCTCCGGGTCGACGTGCTCCTCCTGCGAGACGGTGAGCTCCGCCTCCATGATCGGCCCGCCCACGCGCCACGGGTTCCACCAGCCGGTCCGGTCGGTGCAGAAGACGAGCGAGCCGTCGGCGAGGAACCCGGGCTGGACGATCGACTCGGTCGGCCCGCCGGCGATCAGATCGCCGGTCCCGTCGCGACCGAAGACGTAGGCCGGCATCTCCGCGCCATCACCACCGTCATCGCCACCGTCGCGGCCAGCGACGACGGTGGCCAGCCGCAGCTCGGTGCCGTCCCACGGCATCCGCGGGTGGTCCCACTGGAGCCAGGCCAGCTGGGTGCCGCTGGTCGCCGGAGAGTGCACGAAGTCGGGTCCGGTGACGAGGACCACGACGCGGCTCGGATCGTCGACCGCCGACCCGTCGAGCGGCAGGGCCACGATCTCGTTCACCGCCTCCCCGTTGGTGGCGACCGCGCCCGGCTCGTGCGACTCGCGGACCGCCACGATCCAGCCCGGGAAGTGCTCCTGGTCGAGCCACGTCGGCTCGCTGAAGCGGAACCCGCGGGCGACCGATGGCTCGGGGCTGATCGCCACCGGCTCGGCCCCGTCGCCCGGATCGACCCGGTACAGGCGCTGGTCCGCCCAGTTGGCGAACACGACGACGCCGTCGCGCACCGCCCAGGCGCCGCCGCCGTAGTCCATGACCGCGGTTCGGGCGTTCCAGTTCGGGCCCGCACCCGTCGGGTCCCACGCCGGGAACAGGTCGTGGCGCTGGTGGCCCGACGACCAGCGGACCAGTTGGTAGCGACCGCCCTCGCCCGGTCGCTGCTCGTTCCACCAGATGTCGTCGCCGTCGGCACGGATCTCGCTGACGCCGGCAGCCCCCTCCACCAGGCGGGCCGCCGTGATCGGCGACGGCCACGAACCGAACGGCAGGGTGGGCTTGTGCTCCGGCATGC
>CAZCVS010000423.1:0-2927 GCA_964501845.1 uncultured Iamiaceae bacterium | reverse complement strand
TACGCCTACTGCGAGGCCACCGTGCCCCGCATCCAGGTCATCACCCGCAAGGCCTACGGCGGCGCCTACGTGGTGATGGACTCCAAGTCCATCGGCGCGGACCTGGCCTACGCCTGGCCGTCCGCGGAGCTCGCGGTCATGGGCGCCACCGGCGCGGTCGAGATCTTGAACCGCAAGGAGATCGCCGAGGCCGACGACAAGGACGCCGAGAAGGCCCGCCTCATCGACGAGTACAGCGAGAAGTGGCTGAACCCCTACGTGGCGGCCGAGCGGGGCTACGTCGACGACGTGATCGACCCGTCGTTCACCCGGCAGATGCTCATCGACGGCTTCCGCATGCTGGAGTCGAAGAAGGAAGAGCTGCCGCCCCGTAAGCACGGGAACATGCCGCTGTGACCCAGGTCAAGATCTCGGGCGATCCCACCGGCGAGGAGGTGGCGGCCATCGTCGCCGCCATCGAGGTGGCGACCCCGCGCGCCGGCGGTGCCCCCGACCTGCACCCCGAGCCGCCCCGCTGGCGCTGGTCGGGCCGCTGGTGGAGCCGCCCCATCCCCCAGCGCCGCGTCCGCCCCTGGTAGCTCCCGCTACCGCAGCTCTTCACCCCCTGCGGCGACGAGCGCTCGCAGGCGTGCGATGCGGGGGTACATGCTCGGTCCTCGGACCGTGACGAGGGTCTCCTCCAGGTAGTCGAGGTCGAGAGGTGGTCCGTCTCGCACGATGTGGCGGATGTCGACCCAGTCCTTGTCACGGTTGAACGAGACCTTGAAGAGGGTGATGTCCTCAGCCGAGAAGAACGGAAGCTCCACTCGTTCGGGGCCGAAGGGATGGAGCACGAGGCGATCGCGCACGCGGTCGTAGACCTCGTCGAGGGCGAAGAAGACATCGATCTTGAGGTGGCTGCCCGGATGGGACAGACGGACGCCGGCGACCGGGATCAGTTCGTCGAGCGACTGTTGGGGCTGGAAGTCCAGCGCTTCGAAGAGCGGAATGATGTCGTGTCGACGGTCCCAGGGTACGAACGCGCTGAGATCGATGTCCTCGGTGTGGCGAGGGTCGGTGTAGAGGTTGAGCGCCAGCGCGCCACCAAACCCGTGGGGCACCTCGTGCTCGTCCAGGAGGCGGTGGACCGCGACCGTCAGGTCCTCGAGGTTCATCAGCCGAACCGCACAGGCGCCAAGACCATCGACATGGCACGAACCCGCTCCTCGGGGCTCGCATCCCATCCGATCGTGGAGGGCTCGTCGGGAGGGTCATCGGGGAGACGGGGCGGTAGGTCCTCGTCGGGGAACCAGCCGGCCTTGGGGAGAGGGACGCGGAGCTGCTTGGAGCCGCCGTCGGCGACGAGCTGGTAACCGCAGGCGACGACGATCCGGTTGAGCACATCGAGGGTGGGCTCCCGCCGGCCGTTCTCGTACGCGGACAGGTTGGGCTGGCTGATCCCGGTGGTCTCGGCGAGCTGGGCCTGCGTCATCGATCGAGACGTGCGCAGTTCCCGGAGGAAGGGTCCGTACATATTCAGAAGTATATATCTGCAGAACGATATGGCAACCAGGATCTCGGGTTGGCACACATTGGGGATGAGCTGCGGGGCCGCGTACCGGATGATGGCGGCACGTCCAACCGGAGGGAACGCACATGGCCCAGCGGCGAATGGTCCAGGCGGCGTGGGTGGGCGCGGTCGTCACCGGGGTGCTCGCAGTCGGCTCAGCTGCTGTGGGCGCCCCGGGCGACCCTGATGGCGGGTTCGGCACGGGCGGTCAGGTCACCGCCATCGCCGGCTTCCCTGAAGACGTGGTGGAGTCCGGCGGGAAGCTCCACACGGTCTCGGCCACGACGGGCGAGGGCACGTCGACGTTGCACATCCGGGTGTTCACCAGCGGCGGTGCACCCGATCCCGCGTTCTCCGCCGACGGTGCGCTCGATGTGCCCGTCTCCGGATTCATCGGCACCGCGTCGATCGCGGTCGATCCATCGGGCCGGGTCGTCGTCGCGGCAGGTGTGCTGGGCGGGAGTGGTGGCGGGGGCCAGCGCATCTGGCGGTTCGAGGCGGACGGCGACCCAGATCTCACGTTCGACGGCGACGGGATGCAGACGCTGCCCAACATCGGCGGCCGCTCCTCGGTGAACGGCCTCGGCTTCCAGAGCGACGGCGATGTCCTCGTGGGGATCAACGACCTGTTCATCATCGGTGGCTTGTCGCAGTTGCCGCAGATCGTGCGCCTGACCGGGTCCGGGGCCGTGGTCCAGACCGTCGACGTGCTGGCGGACTACGGCGAGCGCGGCGCCCAGGCGGTCATGGAGGTCGACGGCGCCGGCCGTCCCTACGTGCTGGTCCCCGACGACGGCAAGCTGACCCTGCGCCGCTTCACCGCCGGCCTGGCCCTCGACACGACCTACAGCGGCGACGGGATCGTCGCCGTCGCCCGGCCGGGCGGGTCCGGGGACAACGACAACTGGGGCGGCGCGCTCGCCGTGACGGCCGGTGGCGTGGCGCTGGTCGCCGGCACCGTCGGGTCGCACACGCAGGAGGGTGCCCAGCCACCGGTCGACGTGGAGCGGGCGACGCTGGTTGCCAAGGTGACGGCCACGGGCACGCTCGACACCTCGTTCTCCGCCGACGGCATCGCCGCGGTGACCCGCCCGAGCGGTGCCATCTCACCGATCGCCGTCGGATTCACGGGCTCGGGCGGGGCGGCGCTCGCGGCGTGGCGGTCCCTCGGTGGATCCAACCCCACGACCACCGTCGCCTGGCAGCTGACCGCCGCCGGCGCACCCGAGACCGGGTTCTCCGGCGACGGCCGGGTGGAACGGTCGTCGTGGACCGTGGCCGGGACCACGGCCGCCAACGGGAGCCGCTTCTACCTGTACGAGTCGAGCACGACCAGCACCGCCGGGCAGCTCGTCGCCGTCACGCTCGTCGCCCCGGG
>CAZCVS010000422.1:0-2929 GCA_964501845.1 uncultured Iamiaceae bacterium | reverse complement strand
GGCACCTTCTCGAACGCCGGCGCCACCTACGTGGTCTTCGGCAAGGCGGACGCCGTCACCCAGTCCCTCGCCTCGCTGCCCGAGGCGGACGGCTACCGCATCGACGGCACGGCGGCGGGCGACCGCTTCGGCCGCCAGGTCGGCCTGGTGGGCGACTTCGACGGCAACGGCGTCCGGGACCTCGCGGTCGGGGCCGACTTCGCCGCTCGCGGCGGCACCCAGAACGGCGAGATCACCGTCGCTCTCTTCGGCCAGCTCAACGCCACCGTCACGCTCGACGGGCCGGCGGGCGCGCTGCCCGGTGCCGAGGTCACCTTCAATACGGCGGTGGCCAAGGCGGCCGGCGACCAGACGCCGATCGAGGCGGGAACCGTCGCCTTCACCCTGGGCGGCACCCCCATCACCGGCTGCGAGGCCGTCGCCGTGACCGACGGCTCCGCCTCGTGCACGACCAGCTTCGCCACCAGCGTGGCGGGCGACGTGGTCGCCACCTACTCCGGCACCGACGCCCTCAAGAGCGCCGCGTCCGAGGCGAGCCGGTTCGTGGTCAAGCACCCCAGCACCGCGGACGAGGCGTGGGTGCAGGCCGCGTTCGAGGACTTCTTGGACCGCGCCCCCACCGATGCCGAGCGCACCGCGGTCCTCGGACGGCTGGCCGCGGGCACCGGGCGATCCACCGTGGCCCGTGAGCTGTCGACGAGCGAGGAGTGGATCCGGGTGTCGATCCGCCGCTTCTACACCGACACCCTCGGCCGCCAGCCCGATGCGAGCGGCCTGGCCTTCTGGGTGAACAAGGTGCGCTCGGGCAGCCGGACCCTCGAGTCCGTGGGCGCCGAGTTCTACTCGTCGTCGGAGTACTACCGGAAGGCCGGCGGCACCGACCAGGCCTGGGTCGGCGACCTCTACACCAAGATCCTGCACCGGCCGGCCGATGCGAGCGGCCAGGCGTTCTGGGTCAGCCGCACCGCCACGCGAGGCCGCACCTACGTCGCCACCCAGATCTACGGATCGGCGGAGTCGCGCCGTGACCGGGTCACGACGCTCTACGGGGAGCTCCTCGGCCGTACGCCCGATCCGTCGGGTCTGGCGTACTGGTCCAAGCGCATCGCCAGCACCGGCGACCTCGCGCTGGCGGTCCACCTCGTGGTCTCGTCGGAGTACGCCAACCGTGCCCTGGTGCGGTTCCCGTGACGGCGTCCGCCACGGTGGCCGACCACCGCCTGGCCCGGCGCGCCCTCGCCGTCGGTGCGACGGCGGTGGTGCTCGCGATCGTCGGGCTGACCGGCTGCGAGCCGGCGAAGCCGGCGATCTCGGTCACCAGCCCCAAGGCGCTCACCGCCACCCAGGAGGGCACCGTCACGTTCTCGTTCCGGTGCACGACTGCGAAGCGCTGCACTGGTGAGACCCGGCTGCGCCTCGCCGGGGTCAACGGGCCCGTGAAAACGTACTCCATCGCGGCCGGGGCCACCCAGGCCCAGACCGTGAAGCTGAACGCCGCCCAGCAGGCCGCCGTGCCCGCCGGGACCCGGGGCACCGGCGAGATCCGCATCACCGAGAAGGCTCCCGCGGCCATCGCCGGCCGCGGGGTCGCCATCACCGTGACCCGTCCGGCGGCTCCGCCGGCGGAGACACCGGCCTCGACCGCGTACCGCGAGCGCAACTGGACGCCCACCGCGCACGACACGTGCAGCGCGGCCTTCCACCGGTCGTTCTCGGTGGTCGGCCCCGACGGCAAGCTCTACCCGACGTGGCACCCGCCCACCGCGGTCGACCCGGCCACCGGCCAGCCGTGCTCGTTCGGCCACGAGCACGGCGACGACCCCGCATCGTCGGACATCTACACCTGGGTCACCGACTTCCTCGACGCCAAGCCGGCCCAGAGCCGGGGGATCCCGTTCGGGTACGTCAGCGAGGCGCTCGACACCTACGCCGCCACCCGCGACAACGTGACCCGTCACGAGGACAACGTGGGCCACAAGGTCATCGTCGTCAACGACATCAAGCTGGTGACCGCCTCGCCCCGCGGGTACCTGCGCGACCGCGCCGGGGCCGTCGTGACCTGCGACGTGCTCATGAAGGTGCACCAGGGCTCGCACTCCGGCGACGCCCTGATCAACAACGCCCACGAGCTGCTCTACGCGGCGCGCTGCACCGACGGGACCGAGATCATCTCGTCGACCATGACCCGTTTCGGCGACGCCAACGAGTTCCACCGCTCCTGCAGCCGGGAGCTGGTCGCCACCGCGGGGAGCAACCTGCCCCCTGGCGACGGCGGAGCCCGGCTGATCCCGGACCGCTTCTGCGTGGACCGCGACGTGCTGGTCCCGTCGAACCAGACCAGCTCGATCTGGTCGCTCTACGAGGTGTGGCAGTCCGCCAACGACCTGAGGAAGGCCGACGGCACCTCCCTGGCGTCGTTCGATCCGGCGTTCGGCATCCGCAACCCGGCTCGGGCTCACGCCGGTGGCGTCAACGCCTCGATCCTCGACCTCGTCGACGTGCCCGGCCAGATCGATCCGGCCGATGGTGGCACCACCCGCGGCTACCCGTTCGACGAGGTCACCAAGCACGAGGCCGAGCACGGCACGCAGCTCACCAAGGCCGACCCGGCCTCCCCGTTCGACGGCGCCCAGCGCGACTTCACCCTCCACACCACCCAGGTCACCAACGCCGGTGGGCCGACCGCCTGGTGGACAGACCCCTGGGGAGAGGGTGGTGTGACCGCCGCGGCTGCGGGGCTCGTGCGCCAGCACCTGAGCAGCACCGACAACTCGGGGTGGCCGGACCTGGAGAAGCGCCTGTTCAACCTCGAACGGGACTACGGCCACACCAACGGCGTCCACGCCCCCAACTGATGGTCGTCGCTTCGCTCCTCCCTCTCGTCACTCGCTCGCTGCGCTCGCTCCGTTCCTCGAACTTGAGGAACTCC
>CAZCVS010000421.1:0-2938 GCA_964501845.1 uncultured Iamiaceae bacterium | reverse complement strand
CCGCCGCCCTCGCACATGGTCTGGAGGCCGTAGCGGCCGCCGGTCTGCTCGAGGTGGTTGAGCATGGTGGTCATGAGGCGGGCACCGGTGGCGCCGAGCGGGTGTCCGAGGGCGATGGCGCCACCGTTGGGGTTGACCTTGGCCATGTCGGGCCGCAGCTCCTTGGCCCAGGCGAGGACGACCGAGGCGAAGGCCTCGTTGATCTCGACGGTGTCGATGTCGTCCATTGTCAGGCCGGTCTTCTCGAGCGCGTACTTGGTGGCCGGGATGGGTGCGGTGAGCATGAAGATCGGGCTGTCGCCACGGACGCTCATGTGGTGGATGCGGGCCCGGGGCGTGAGGTTGTGGTCCTTCACCGCCTGCTCGGAGGCGATGAGGATCGAGGCGGAGGCATCGCTGATCTGGCTGGCGACAGCGGCGGTGAGGCGCCCGCCCTCGACCAAGGTGCGCAGCGAGCGGATCTTCTCGACGTTGGGCTCCCGGGGCCCCTCGTCGTGCGAGAGGCCGTTCAGCGGGGCGATCTCCGCCTCGAACCGGCCGTCGGCCTGCGCCTTGAGCGCCCGGGTGTGGGACTCGATGGCGAAGTCCTCCATCTCCTCGCGGGAGAGGTCCCACTTCTCGGCGATCATCTCCGCGCCGGTGAACTGGCTGACCTCGTTCGGCCCGTAGCGCTCGACCCACCCCGGAGAGGTCGTGAACGGATCGGGGAAGCCGAGGTCGCTGGCGAGGGTCATCGCCGAGCTGATCGGGATCTGGCTCATCTGCTGCACGCCGCCGGCGACGACGAGGTCGTTGACCCCGGCCATCACCGCCTGGGCCGCGAAGTGCACGGCCTGCTGCGCTGAGCCGCACTGGCGGTCGACGGTGGTGCCCGGCACGTGCTCGGGGCCGCCGGCCACCAGCCAGCAGGTGCGGGCGATGTCGCCGGCCTGGCCACCGACGGAGTCGACGTTGCCGAAGATGACGTCCTCGACCGCGCCGGGGTCGACGCCCGTGCGCTGGAGCAGCGCCTTGATGGAGGCGGCCCCCAGGTCGGCCGGGTGGACGCCGCTGAGCGATCCACCCCGCTTCCCGACAGGCGTGCGGACGGCGTCGACGATGTAGGCCTCAGGCATGGTGCAAATCTAACGCCCCGTCAGAAAACCCGACCAAGCGAAGGTCGGCACCGGTTCTTGTCGTCGAACGACGTCTTCCACGAGCCGATCATCGCCAGGAACCGAGCCGGATCCGTTCTTGTCGACGAACAGCTCCGTCAGGACGTCGAACGACGACGAGAACCGATGGGACTCGGTGCGATCGGTCTGCCTGGCCAGGACCCGCTCGAGCCGGCTGTCGAGGTCAGATGCCCAGGGCGGCGGCCACGCGGCGGCGGTGCCAGGCGGCGTCGCCCCAGCTGCGGCTGAGGGCTTCGGCCCGCTTCAGGTACAGGTGGAGGTCGTACTCGACCGTGTACCCGATGGCTCCGTGGCACTGGAGCGCCTGGGCGGCGGTGAAGCGGGCGGCGTCGGACGCCAGAGCCTTGGCGGTGGAGACGGTGCGGCTGGCGGTCGGGGCACCGGTGCTGAGCTCCCACGCCGCGGCGTAGACGACCGGGGCGGCGAAGCGCAGCTTCATGGCGGCGTCGGCAAGGTGGTGCTTGACCGCCTGCTGGGTGCCGATGGCGACGCCGAACTGCTTGCGCTCCGCGGCGTAGGCCACCGTCAGGTCCAGCATGCGCCGGCCGAGACCGACGAGCTGCGCCGCAGTGCCGAGGACACCCCGGTCGAACGCCCGCTCGGCCACGGTGCCCAGAGCGAACCCCTGGTCGGCCTGCCAGGCACCGAGCTTCACGACCCGGCGGCCGGCATCCACAGCCTCGACAAGGGTCCGGCGCTGCTCGGCCGTGTCACCGACGGCCAGCCCACCCTCGATGCGGCGGGCGACCCAGCCGGCGTCGCCGCCGCGACCCCGGTCGAGGCTCACCAGGTAGGTGACCGCGTCGCCCCACGGCACCAGCGCGCTGGTGAGCGGGACGGCACCGGCCTGGCGGGAGCCGTCGAGCAGCTCGGCCAGGACCCCGTGCGGGTCGTCGGTGTCGTCGAGCAGCGGGGCCACCACGCAGGCGGTCTCGACGAAGGGGTGCGGCAGGGCCGCGTACCCGGTCTCCTCCGCCAGCAGGACCCAGTCGTCCTCGGCCATGCCCAGCCCGCCGTTGGCCTCGGACACGCCGATGCCCAGCACGCCCATCTCGGCCAGGTCGGACCAGACCTTGGCGATGCGGGCATCGTCGGCACGGGCGCCCTCGCCCTTGCGGGCGCCGTGGGCGTCGGTGCCGTCGGGCCACGCGGCCCGCACGACCTCGGGCGGGCACTCCTTGGCCAGGAGGTCGGCCACCGCATCGCGGAAGGCCAGCTGATCGTCGGTGAAGGCGAACCTCATGCCGGCGCCTACTTCCTCGGGAGGCCGAGGACGCGCTCGGCGGCGATGTTGCGCTGGATCTCGTTGGTGCCCGCGTAGATCGGGCCGGAGAGGGCGAACTGCCAGCCCTTGCTCCACGGCCCGTCGAGCTCGGCCTCGGGGCCGAGGATGTCGAGGGCGGTCTCGTTGAGCTTCACGTCGAGCTCCGACCACCACAGCTTCACGAAGCTGCTGGCGGCGCCGGCGCTGCGGCCCTCGGCATCGTCGGTGACCGTCTGGAGGGTCTGGAGGCGGTAGGCCTCGGCCTCCATCCAGCCCTGCACGACGCGGTCGCGCAGGCCCGGGTCGAGATCGTCGGGCCCGGCCACCCTGACCCGCTCCCGGTACAGGTCCACCAGGCGGTCGGCGGTGGCGGTGAAGCGCCCGGGCGCCCGCAAGGTGAGGCCGCGCTCGGAGGACGTGGTGGCCATGGCGACGGACCAGCCTTGGCCCTCGCCGCCCAGCACCACACCACCAGGGATGGCGTCGTCGGGCAGGAAGG
>CAZCVS010000420.1:0-2948 GCA_964501845.1 uncultured Iamiaceae bacterium | reverse complement strand
GCGCCGGTGCACCGGTACCTTCGGGTGCATGCATCGGCTCCGTCCCTACCCGGTCACGGTCTTCTGCGCCGTCACGCTGTTCATCTGGGTCAACCGCATCTGGCTGACGTGGACGAACGGGACCGACTCGGTGGCCCGCAAGGTCCTCTGGACGGTCCCGATCGGCGCGTTCGTTCTGGCCGCGACGGTCCTGCTGGTGGCGATGCTCGCTGGCGCGGATCGTGACGCCCGCTGGTTCCGGATGCTGGTGCAAGCCTTCGCCCTCGGCACGGCGCTGTACTGGCTGATCCGCCTGCCGATGATCGCCGTCAACGACCACGACCTCACTGCATCGGAAGAGGTCGCCTTCAAGCTGGTCCACGCCGTGCTGGCCGTCGCCTCGGTCAGCGCCGCCTGGTTCGCCTTCCGCTGGGCTCGCCGCGCGCCCGTCGACTCGGGTGGCGCCGTGCCGATCGAGCCGGAGGCGGTGGGCACCTCCACCTGACGCGCCCGGCGCCGGCCCGGTCCGGCTGGTAGGACGTGGCCCATGGGGAACACGACGGTCGGGACGCGGGCGCTGCTGGGCGCCCTGGCGCTGGCGGCGGCGTTGGTGGGATGCAGCGGGAGCGGCGAGCCGGAGGCGACCGGCACGACCGCACCGGAGGCGAACGCGACGACGACCACGACGTCGGTGGTCCGCGACGACGACCTGAAGCTCAACGAGATCCAGGCCATCGGCACCCACAACAGCTTCCACGTGGAGCCGCCGGAGCGCGAGCTGGCCCAGCTGACGGCGCTCGACGCCGAGCAGGCGATGCAGCGCCAGTACACGCACGCCGACCTCGCCACGCAGCTGGGCGAGCAGAAGATCCGCCAGCTCGAGCTCGACGTGTTCGCGGACTCCAAGGGCGGCCTCTACGCGAACCCCGCGCTCCGGGATCCGATGGCGTCGAAGCCGTATGGCCCGGAACCGGACCCGATGAGCGAGCCCGGGACGAAGGTCCTCCACGAGCAGGATGTGGACTACCACTCGGTCTGCCCGACGCTCGTCGCCTGCCTCACCGAGGTGAAGACGTGGTCTGATGCCAACCCGCAGCACGTGCCCATCGCCATCAACATCCAGTTCAAGGACGGACCCCTGATCTTCGACGTGCCCGATCAGGCGGTGCCCGAGAAGTGGACCGCCGATGCCATGGACGGGCTCGACGCCGAGATCACCTCCATCTTCGACGAGGACCAGCTCATCACCCCCGACGACGTGCGCGGCGACCACGCGACCCTCGAGGAGGCGGTGCTGGCGAAGGACTGGCCGACGCTGGGCGAGAGCCGCGGCAAGGTCCTGTTCCTCATGATCAACGCGGAGCCGTACCGTTCGATCTACCTCGAGGGCCACGACGGCCTGGAGGGCAGGATCCTGTTCACCAACGCCGAGCCGGGCCAGCCCGACGCGTCCTATGTCGGGATCGACGACCCCGTCACCGACGGGGCGCGCATCACCGAGCTCGTCGGGCTCGGGTACCTGGTCCGGACCCGGTCCGACGCCAACGGCACCGACGCCGAGGCCGACGACACGACCCGGCTCGATGCCGCCCTCGCCAGCGGCGCCCACTGGGTGAGCACCGACTTCCCCGGACCCGACGGCGCTCGGGCCCAGTACGGCACCGGCTACGTGGCCGAGCTGCCCGGCTTCTCGGCGGCGCGCTGCAACCCGGTCACCGCGCCGGGCAGGTGCGTGGACGCCGCCGTCGAGCCCTGATCAGGCGGGGCTGGGCGGCGGGTCGGACTCGATGAACGGGGTCTCGTCGGCCCCGAGCGTGATCGGGTCCTTCGGCCGGCCGTCGCGCTCGTTCCAGAGATCCCGGACCACCACCTGGATCACACCGGCGACCGGGATGGCGAGCAGGGCGCCGAGCAGCCCGAAGACCTCCACGCCGATGAGCACCGACACGAGTACCCCCAGCGGGTTGATGTTGACGGTCCGGGACATGATCGTGACCTGCAGGACGTTGTTCTCGAACTGCTGGTAGACGATGAAGAAGATGATGGTCGCGATGCCCGCAGGAGTGGACTGGAGGAAGGCCACCAGCACCGGGGGGATGGCGCCCAGCGTGGCGCCCACCAGCGGGATGAGGTCGGCGAACGCCACCCACAGCGCGAGCACCTCGGGGTAGGGGATGCCGGCGATGCGCAGGAAGATGTACGCGGCGATGCCCGCGAGGACGCTGATCACCAGGTTGCCGAACATGTAGCCCGACACCGCCAACGAGGCATCGGCCGCGACCCGCCGGACCCGTTCGCGCCGCCGCTCCGGGAGGATGTTGATGAACGACTCGCTCAGCTCCGGACCGGCGAGCAGCAACAGGACCGTGAGCACCATCACGGTGACCGCGGCGAAGAGCCCTGAGAACACCGTGCCGACGATGGTCAGGCCCCGGCTGCCGGCGTTGTTGACCTGCTCGTCGATGACCTCGCGGTTCTCGTTGAACTTCTCCTCGAGGTCGTACTCGGTGATGAGCTCGCCGAGGCGCCCCTTGCCCTCCTGGGCGTCGTCGACCATCTCCGGGAGGTTGTCGGAGAACTTCTGGCCCTGGTCGACGATGGGGCGCACGAACGCGTAGATCAGACCGGTCATGAGCACGAGGCCGGCGAGGAACACGATCAGGGTGGCCACGCCACGGCGCATCTTGGCCCGGTACTGGAGGAAGTCGACCGCCGGGGTGAGGACCACGGCGAAGAACAGGGCGACCAGCAGGTACGACACGACCCGCCAGAGGCGACCGACCGCCCAGATCGATCCGACGACGCCGATGACGACGCTGACGGCCACGAAGGTGGTGACGGCCACCTGGCGCACGTCCACCGCGCGTCGCTGGGCCTCCATGGCACCCGACGGTACCGATGGCGCGACGGAGGATGGGGGATGGGCGGTTGGGGGTCCGGTGGGGTGGCGGCGCTACGATCGCCGCTGC
>CAZCVS010000419.1:0-2953 GCA_964501845.1 uncultured Iamiaceae bacterium | reverse complement strand
TGTCGCTGACCAACCTCTTCCTGCCGCAGGTGGTCGAGGTCCAGGGCATCTCCGCGGGGATCAACCGGGGGACCGGCAAGATCCGCTTCCCCTCACCCGTGCCAGTGGGCTCCCGGTTGCGGGCCGGTGTGGAGCTGGTCGCGATCGACGATGTGGAACGAGGCGGCGTGGTCACGGGCATCGACACCACGATGATCATCACCGTCGAGCGCGAGGGCGGCGACAAGCCGGTCTGCGTGGTCGAGAGCCTCAGCCGCTACCTGGCCTGACGCCGGGGGGCGCCAGACCCTCGCTGCCGTCGAGATCTGACGCCGGCAGCGCGATCTGGGGGGTTCCCCCAGGGCCATCTGGGGGCCAACGCCCACGGCTGAATCGGACATGTGAGCGGACGATGGCTCCATGACCAACCCCGCTGCCCGCCACCCCCGACTCCTGACGGCCGCCGACGAACCCGGCTGGGGGCCACCCCAGCCCCCGCCCCACCGGGGGGAGCGGCCGTCGCCGCCTCCGCCGGCGCCGACCTGGCAGGACCCGTCCGTCCCGCCGCCAGCCGCTCCCGGGTGGGGGCCGCCTCTGGCACCGCCCGCGGCGCCGTGGCCGCCCTCGCCACCCACGGAGTGGACTCCGAGCCCGCCGCCACCGCCCCCAGGGGGCGGAGTCCCGACCGATCCGCCCCCGGCCCAGCCGGAGCCTCCTCAGCGGTCCCGGCCCCCGGTCGGGCTGCAGAACCTCCTGCTCGGCCTCGGGACTGCCCTGGTCGCGATCTCCGTGGTGGTGTTCACCGCCGTGAACTGGAGCCAGCTCGACGCCAGCGTCCAGGGGCTGATCCTCGTCGCCCTCACGGTCGCGGCCGGCGCCGCGGCGACGCTCGCGGCCCGTCGGGCGATGCCCTCCACCGCCGAGGCGCTCGGGATGGTGGCGGTGCTGCTCGCGCTCGCCGATGTCCATGCCATCCGGGTCGGCCTCGCCCCCGCTGCGGATGCCGTCCTCTTCTGGGCTGGCGGCCTGGCCGTCGTCGCTCTGCTCGCCGCCACGCTCGGTCGGGTCAACGCCATCCGGGCGCCGCAGATCGTGGCCGGTGTGCTGGCGCAGGTCCCGTTGCTGTGCGTCCTCCAGGCTGCCGGCGCGACGGTGTGGATGGCTCAGCTGGCGGTCGTGGCCCAGGCCTTCGGGGTCCTGGCGCTGGCCGACCGGTTCGACGGCCCGCGGTGGGCCCGGCGGGCCGCCGCGGCCTGGGCGCTCAGCGCCGCCTCCGTCCTGACCGCGGCCACCGTGCTCGACTCGCTCATCGGCGACCTGTTCACCGACGCGGCGCCGGACCTCCACCGCAGCGCCACCGGGCTCTGCCTGGCCGCAGCCGCTGCCCTGGCCGGGTACGTGGCCTGGCTGCGGGCGGAGTCCAACGAGATCCGGCCGATGGCCCTGTTTGGTGCCACCTCCCTCGGTCTGGGTGCCGTGTGGTTCGCCTCGATCGATGCCCTCGGCTCGGCGACCTCCCTCGGGCTCGTCGCCCTGGCGGCGTCGCTCGTCCTGCTGGCCGCCCGCCAGGCGCCGAAGGAGTGGCGTGAGGCGCCGGCCGTCACCGCCGGCCTGATCGGCGGTGCCTCGGTCCTGCCCCTGGTGGGAGCGATGGCGTCGATGCTGGTCGCTTCGTCGACCGTCTCGTCCGAGGCGTGGCTGCGCTCCGGGTCGCAGGTCGCGGCCGACCTCCAGCTCGCGGACGCCCCGTCGTACAGCTCGGCGGGCCTCGGGCTCCAGCTCGCTGCGGTCGCCATCGCCGTGCTGGCCCTCGTCCGCCGGGGATCGAAGCTCGCCGTCGGCACCGCCGCGGCAGTCGTCGCCATCGTCGGTCTGACGATCAGCCCCCTGCTGGCGCCGCTGACCATCACCGCCACCGTGCTCATCGCGCTGGCCGCGGTCGTGGTCGGCACCGCCGTCGCCGTGGTCCTCGGCGCTCGGAACCCCGGGTTCCCGGTGGCGGTCGGCTTCGCCGCTCTGGCCTGTGGCTGGGCCACCCCCTGGTCGCTCGCCACCCCGGAGCTGACGTTCACCGCCCTCGGCACGGGGATCGCCGCCGCCCTGATCGTCGCCTTCGTCGCCCGCCGGGACGAAGCGGTCGAGGCGGCCGGCGCCGCCACGGTCTGGGTCGTCGCCGCCACGCCGCTGCTCGTCGCGCTGGCCGCCTGGGACGGCGGCCTGGGCACGGCGATGTCGTGGGCGCTGGCGGCCACCGCCGCCGCGGTCCTCAGCATCGTCGGCGTCGTGCTCCTCGACCCGAAGGGAACCGCCCCGAAGGCGTCGCAGGTGATGCGCCAGGCCGTCGAGGTCACGGCGCTCGTCGGCTACGTCGGCGCCCTCGTCGGGACGGTGTCCCACGCCGACCCGGATGCGGCCTCGGTTGCCCTGGCCGCCGGCGTCGTGGGGTTCGGGCTCCATGCGGTGCGGCCCGGCCGGATGCTGGCGGGTCTCGCTGCCGCCGTCGAGCTGCTCGCCCTCATCTGGCTCCGGCTGGGCGAGGCTGACGTGGTCACCGTCGAGGCCTACACCCTCCCGCTCGCGGCGGTGCTGCTGGGTGTCGGAGTCCTCGGCGCCCGGTTGGACCGGGACGACGGTGGCGAGCCCGGATCGTGGGTCACCTACGGCCCGGCGCTCGTCGTCGGTCTGGCCCCCACGGTGTGGCTGGCCTTCAGCGAGCCGGGCTCGATCCGGCCGCTCGTCGGCCTCGTCGCCGGAGCGCTGGTGCTCGTCGGAGGCGTCGCCTGGGGCAAGCGGGCCCTGGTCGACGTCGGAACCGTGACGGTGGTGGCCCTCGGCCTGCAGCAGCTCGCCCCGGTGGTCGGTGAGATCCCCAACTGGGCCACCATCGGTGCCACCGGGGTCCTCCTCATCGTCGTCGGCGCCACCTTCGAGCAGCGCCGCCGGGACCTCAAGGCCGTCCTCCGCAAGTACTCGG
>CAZCVS010000418.1:0-2958 GCA_964501845.1 uncultured Iamiaceae bacterium | reverse complement strand
CGGGGCGGTCGCTGAGGGCGGCGAGGTACTGGCGCAGCACGCGCCGCGTCACCTGTGTGGGCTCCGTCACGTCGGCCTCGACCGCCCAGCGGGTGAAGTCGACCAGGTCCGACCGGTACGCGCTGGCGGTGGCCGGTGCCGCCGCCGTCATCGACGCCAAGAACCCCTCGACCTCCCAGCTCACGAGGCCAGGGTATCGGCCCAAACCCGACCGCGAACGGTGATGGTGCGCCTACGCCCGCGATCACCGGCCCTGCCCCGTTCTGCTCGCACGGGAGCCATCTCGAGTTCGCTCGAACCAGGCACCCGACCGCAGGACCAGGCCGGCCTGCTCGAGTTCGACCAGGGCGGACGACGCGGCATCGAGGTCGACCACCCGGCCGAGCATCAGCTCGCCGAGGGTCCGCGGGTTGGCACCGAGGTCGTCGAGGAGCGACCAGGCCAGCTCGCTCAGGGCGACGGCGGCAGCCGCTCCCCGGTCCGTGACCGCCGGTTCGACACCACCGAGGCCGATCGCGACGAGGACGTCGGTCACGTCCCGGACAGGCATGGCCCCGTCGCAGATCAGGTCCAGGGTCCCCGCCGCCCCCGCCGCCGTCGGATGGCCGGGCACGGCCAGGACCGGGACGTCGCGCGCCAGCGCTTCGGACGCCGTCAGCATCGAGCCACCCGCGGAGCGCGACTCCACCACCACGACCGCGTCGGCGAGGCCCGCGATGATGCGGTTGCGGGCCGGGAACCTCCAGCGCACCGGTTTCGATCCGATCGGCGACTCGGTGAGGAGCAGCCCGGCCGCAGCCACCCGGCGGTGCAGCAGCTCGTGGCGGCGCGGATACGCCCGCTCCAGCCCGGTGGCGATCACGCCGATCGGGGGGCCGCCGCCAGGCACCGTCACGGCCGCCTCGTGGGCCGCAGCGTCGATGCCCAGGGCCAAGCCCGACACGACGGCCACGCCGCGGGCCGCCAGCTCCGACGCGATGGAGGCGGCGGTCTGCCGGCCCAGCGCGGTCGCGTTGCGGGTGCCCACGATCGCGACCGTCGGCGCCACCAGGCTGGCCAGCGAGCCGGAGGCGAACAGGACGGCAGGGGGCGCGGCGTCCTCCGCCAGGCGGTCGGGGTACGCCGGGTCCCCGAACACGACGACCTGCTGGCCCGCGTTCTCGTGCCGGGCCAGCACCGCCTCGGCGTCGAGCGCCGATGCGTCGACGCGAAGCCGAGTGAGAAGGCTTCGATCGCGCGAGCGGCTCGCCAGCTCGGCGAGCGGCTCGATGGACGCACCCCGGCCGCACCGGAGCGCCTCCCACGCCGCGTGGGCGCCCGGACCCCGCAGGCAGCCGAGGATGGTGGCCGGGCCGATCCCCACCAGGGACGCGAGCGCCACGACGCAGGCACGCTCCTGACGGTCGCCGAGGGCGAGCGGCTCGGCGACATCGACGCTCACGCCAGCACCCCTCCGCCGAGGCGAACGTCGGCCCGCAGGTGCAGCGCCGTGCCGACGTGGGCCGTGGTGAGGGGGCCGTCGTGACCGGCGAGGTCGGCGATGGTCCGGGCGACGCGGCGCACCCGATCCAGCCCGCGGGCGCTCAGCCGGCCGGCCCGCAGCGTGCCGGCGAGCAGGTCGTGCGCCTCGGTGGTGACCGGCGCCCACCGGTCCAGGTCGCTGCCGCGCAGGTGGGCGTTGGCGAGCACGCCCCGCCGGATCGCCAGATCGCGGGCGGCCACGACGCGCTCGGCGACCGCCGCCGACCGCTCACCCGGCTGCCCGCCCAGCAGTTGCTCGACCTCGGGCCGCAAGACGTCGACCCGCAGGTCGAACCGGTCCAGCAGCGGGCCCGACAGGCGCCGGTGGTACCGAACGAGGGCACCGTCGGGACAGCGGCACGCCCCGGGCCGACCAGCCTCGCCGCACGGACACGGGTTCATCGCCGCCACCAGCAGGAACCGGGCGGGCAGCTTGGCAGAGAACCGGGCGCGGTTGACCCGGATGACCCCTTCCTCCAGCGGCTGGCGGAGCGCGTCGAGCACGGTGGGCGGAAACTCCGCCAGCTCGTCGAGGAAGAGGACGCCGCCGTGCGCCATCGAGACCTCACCCGGTCGCATGGCATCGGTCCCGCCGCCGATGAGCGACACCATCGTGGCCGTGTGGTGCGGGGCGCGCAGCGGCGGCCGCCGGATCAGTCCGCCGTGGAGCGAGTGCCCCGCGGCCGAGTGGATGCGCGACACCTCCATCGCCGACTCCCGGTCGAGCTCCGGGAGCAGTCCGGGCAGCCGGCTCGCCAGCATCGTCTTGCCGGCCCCCGGTGGTCCGATCATCAAGAGGTGGTGACCGCCAGCCGCCGCGATCTCCAGTGCCTTGCGGACCACCGGCTGACCCCGCACGTCGCTCAGGTCGAGCGCGACCCCTGTCGACGGCGTGGGCGGTGGTCGCTCGTGGTCGGGCCACGGCTCCTCGCCCCGAAGCGCCGCCAGCAGCTCAGCCAGCGTGGCCACCGCTCGGACGTAGGGCCCCTGCACCAGCTCGGCATCGGTGGCTGAAGCGACGGGAACGACGACCTGATCGGTCCGGAGCGCATCGACGATCGGCACCACGCCCGGCACCGACCGGACCGTCCCATCGAGGCCGAGCTCGCCGACGAAGGCCAGATCCCGGACCTGCTCCGCCTCGAGCTCACCCGAGGCGACCAGCACGGCGATGGCGATGGCGAGATCCAGCGCACTGCCGACCTTGCGCGTGGACGATGGCGCGAGGTTCACGGTCACGCGCTGGTCGGTCCACTTGGCCCCGCTGGCGAGGACCGCAGCGCGCACCCGGTCGCGCGCCTCGCGGCACGACGCATCCGGCAAGCCGACGATGGTGAGACCGGGGATCCCCCGGGCCGCATGCACCTCCACGGCGACGCGCCGGCCGTCGACCCCGACGACGATGGCAGATGGGATGGATGCGAAGCCCACGACGGC
>CAZCVS010000417.1:1963-2960 GCA_964501845.1 uncultured Iamiaceae bacterium | reverse complement strand
GGCTAGACAAGTTGGTCTCCCAGGGGAACTCACAAGGAGCTCACATGCCCGAAGCCGTCATCGTCTCCACCGCCCGTACACCCATCGGACGGGCCATGAAGGGCTCGCTCAAGAACGAGCGCCCCGACGACCTCACCGCGTTCATCGTCGACACGGCCCTGAACAAGGTCCCGCAGCTCGATCGCAACGAGGTCGAGGACCTGCTCCTCGGCTGCGGACAGCCCGCCGGTGAGTCGGGCTACAACCTCGCCCGCATCGTCGCCATCCAGGCCGGCATGGCCAACGTGCCCGGCGTGACCATCAACCGCTACTGCTCCTCGTCGCTGATGAGCATCCGCATGGCCGCCCACGCCATCAAGTCCGGTGACGGCGACGTGTTCGTGGCCGCCGGCGTCGAGACCGTGAGCCGGTTCCTCCACGGCATGGCCGACGGTGGTCCCCACAACCCGATCTACGCCGCGGCCGAGGCCCGCACCGCGGAGCGCTCCGCCGCTGCCCAGACCGAGTGGGCGCCCATCGAGGGCAGCCTCCCCGACGTCTACATCACGATGGGCCAGACGGCGGAGAACGTCGCCAACCTCGAGAAGGTGTCCCGCGAAGAGCAGGACGAGTTCGCCGCCCTCTCGCAGCAGCGGGCCACCGCCTCGCTCGAGAACGGCTTCTGGGAGAACGAGATCACGCCCGTCACCACGACCGACGACGAGGGCAACGAGGTCGTCGTGACCCGTGACGACGGCATCCGCGCCGGAACCACCGCCGAGGGCCTGTCGGGCCTCAAGCCGGTGTTCCGCCCCGAAGGCACCGTCACCGCCGGCAACGCCTGCCCGCTCAACGATGGCGCCGCCGCCGTGGTGGTCATGAGCGACACCAAGGCCAAGGCCCTGGGTCTCACGCCGCTCGCCCGCATCGTGTCCTCGTCGGTCACCGGGCTCGACCCCGAGATCATGGGCCTCGGCCCGGTGGAGGCCATCCGCAAGGCCCTGGCCCGCGCCAACAT
>CAZCVS010000417.1:0-1953 GCA_964501845.1 uncultured Iamiaceae bacterium | reverse complement strand
CGGTGCGCGCGGAGTTTGTGGACTCCCCGGCGGTGATCGACATCCTTGAATTTCTCACCGGCCGTGGAAAGCGGCATTTCACCGTGCCGTCGCTCGGCGCTCGCGGTGAAGCCGCCGACGATGGCGGGGAGTGATCCATCGCCCAGCGCCCAGCGGGCGCAGGATCTGGGCGTCACCCCACTGGCCCGGATCATCTCCACCGGCGTCGCCGCCCTGTCCCCGGAGATCATGGGACTCGGCCCGGTCGAGGCGAGCCGGCAGGCCCTCCAGCGGGCCGGCATGACCATCGACGACATCGACCTCGTCGAGATCAACGAGGCGTTCGCCGCCCAGGTGATCCCGTCGGCGAAGCACCTCGGCATCAGCTGGGACAAGCTCAACGTCAACGGTGGCGCCATCGCTGTCGGCCACCCCTTCGGCATGACGGGCGCCCGCATCATGGGCACCCTCATCAACGGCCTCCAGAAGGACGACAAGCAGTTCGGCATCGAGTCGATGTGCGTCGGTGGCGGCCAGGGCATGGCCATGATCATCGAGCGCCTGTCGTAAGCAGTCGCTGATCTGAGCGAAGGGGCGCCCTCGGGCGCCCCTTCGTCGCGTCTGGGTCGGGGAATCAGAGGAGGCTGATGCAGGCGCCCTGGCCCAGGCGTGAGAGGCCGGTCAGGTCCCCCTGCTGGTAGCCGTGGACGTCGGGCTGGCCCTCGGGGTACATGAGCTCGGCGGCGCTGTCCACGTGGTCGAGCCCGAGGAGGTGGCCGAGCTCGTGGAGGACGATGTCCTCGACGATCTGCGACCCCTCGTCCTCCTCGTCGAGGATTCGCTGCAGATCAGGGGCATCGAGCGCAACCATGCCGCTCACGTAGGTGACCGGCCCGTCCACCGTGGTCACGGCAACGCTGCCTCCGACGCCTGCGACCCTCCCGGCCAGCGCGGGGGTGCGCTCGTCGTCGCTCCAGGCCAGCAGGACCGGGGCCCACCGGTCGCCGTACCGGTCGGGCTGGTAGACGGCGCGGTCGATGCCCGGTTGCTCGGTGGTCTCCTCGATGATGGTGAGCGTCAGGCCGGTGATCCGTTCGACTCGTTCGATGGCGCGCGCCACGATTGCCGGCGCACCGTCCGGGGCGGACCGTTGGTCGACGACGATCTCGATGGGCCGGCACGGGTCGTAGGTCACCGGATCGGGTCGGCTCTGCTGGGTGCGGACGAAGCGATACGTCCCGCCGGAGGCGTCGGGGTCCGCGGGTCGCCCGAGGGGCTCGGAGGACCCTGCGGGCCGAGGAGTCGGCGCTCCGCCGATGGAGA
This sequence comes from uncultured Iamiaceae bacterium, assembly GCA_964501845.1. GTDB lineage: Bacteria > Actinomycetota > Acidimicrobiia > Acidimicrobiales > Iamiaceae > Aquihabitans. The sequence continues at coordinate 651 of CAZCVS010000417.1, read as the reverse complement.
GGACCGCTCGTCCTCCCTCAGCAGATGCCCAGACGGACCCAGGCGGGTCTCTCCGATCGGCGACGCCCACGGCGGTGACGAACAGCAGGAGCGCGACCAGGACCAGCGCTGCATTGCGCCGACGACGCCGACGCTGCCGTCGCCAAGCACGAGACGCCGCCTCCTCTTCTTGTTCGAGTCGGTCGCGCTCGATCGCCGCTTGGGCCATCCGTGCGTCGGCGGGTGGCTCGCGCACGGCCGCGCCCATGGCCCAGTCGTCGTCGAACGTGAGGCTGTCGAACGGATCGAGCTCGTGCTCATCGTCCGAGGTCATGGCGGGAGCCGGTCAGAGGAGGTTGGCGTCGGTGAGGGCGGCGTGGAGGTTGAGGGAGTTGGTGTAGCGGTGGGTCTGCCAGCCGAAGGACTCGGCGGCCTCGACGTTGGCGGCGCTGTCGTCGACGAAGAGGACCCGCTCCGGATCGACCTCGAGGCGATCGGTGGCACGAGCGAACGCCACCGGGTCTGGCTTCGTGGTGCCGAGCCGCCAGCTGAACAGGAGCTGGTCGAACGCGCCGCCCACGTCGGTGAGGTCCTCGACGAGGCTCGCCTCGAGCAGGGGGCCGTTGTTGGTGAACAGGGCGCTGGGGCACCGGGCGGTGCGGATCAGCTTGA
>CAZCVS010000416.1:0-2987 GCA_964501845.1 uncultured Iamiaceae bacterium | reverse complement strand
AGAAGCTGCAGGTCCAGCGCGTGGAGCTGACCAAGGCCCTCACCGCCCAGCTCGACGACGCCAAGGGCACCGCCAACGAGTCCCTGGCCACCGCCAAGGCCCAGCTCGACAACGCCTCGGACCTGGTCGAAGACCGCGTGAAGATCCTCGAGGATCGCCTCGCCACCCTCGAGGGCCGCCTCGAGTCGCTCCTCAACCAGCTCGAGGGCAAGCTCCCCGAGCAGGCCAAGGACCTGGTCAAGCAGGCTCGCGACCTCGTCGCCCGCGCCGCCTGATCACCGGTCTCCGTGCCGGCCCTGCGCCGGTGCCATCCAGATCCCCCTTGCCACCAGGGACCTGCCCAACAGCGGGTCCCTGGTGCGCGTCCAACTAACGTCTCGCAGCGATGACCGATCAGGACCAGGTGCTCACGTTCCTCCATCAGGCCAAGGCCCGGGTGGAGGGCGACGGCATCGACCCCACCCCCGGCTCTGAGGCCGTGCGCTACACGCGCGACCGCCTCGAGGAGGCCCTCCCCTACGTCCACGCCGGCGCGGAGCTGCCCGCGGATGCCCGGCTCAAGCCGGTCAAGCAGGTGGTGCTGGGCATCAGCCGGCCGGTGACCTCGAACCAGGCGCCGTTCAACAAGGCCGTCCTGCAGGCGCTCGATGGCGCCGCCGCCGCCATCGAGGGGCTCGCCCACAGCATCGAGCTCCACGACCAGCACGCCAACCGGGTGCAGGCCGCCCTCGCCACCACCGAGCTGGCGGTCGACGACCTCGTCGACGACGGGCGGACCGTGCGCAGCCAGCTCGCCGACCTCACCGACATGGTCACGGAGCTGCGGGCCGAGGTGGCCGAGGCCCGCTCGGACCTGGCCGGCATCGCCGCCCAGCAGGAGCTGATCTTCCGCACCGCCCGCGAGGGGCTGGCGGCCCAAGGCCTTGACACCGGGCAGCTCACCGAGCTGAGCCGGGAGCTCTCCACCGGCTTCGAGCAGCTCTACGAGGACCTCGAGGACCACTTCCGCGGCAGCCGCGAGGAGGTCCAGGCCAAGCTCCAGCCCTACCTGGCCGACATCACCGCCACCGACGGGCCTGGGCCAGTCATCGACGTGGGCTGCGGCCGCGGCGAGTGGCTGGCGATGCTCGCCGACGCCGGCGTCGAGTCCTACGGCGTCGACATCAACACGGTCGTGGTCGAGCGGTGCGAAGCGCAGGGGCTCGACGTGCGCGCGGCCGATGCGCTGGTCCACCTCCGGGAGATCCCGGCCGGGTCCGCTCGGGCCATCACCAGCTTCCACGTGGCCGAGCACCTCTCGCTCGACACGCTGGTCGGCCTGGTCGACGCCGCCCTCGTCGCCCTCCAGCCGGGCGGTGTGCTCATCTTCGAGACGCCCAACCCCACCAACGTGAACGTGGGCGCGGCGTCGTTCTACCTCGACCCCACCCACCTCAAGCCGCTGCACCCCCAGTTCCTCCAGTTCCTGGTGACCCAGCGCGGCTTCGCCTCGGCCGAGGTCCGCTACCTCAACGCGGAGGACGTGCCGGCGCTCACCGTCGACGACCTCGCCCCCAACGGCGAGCTCGCCCGCTCCCAGCAGCTGGTCGACCGCATCAACTGGGCCCTGTCGGGACCGCTCGACTACGGGATCGTGGCCACCAAGGCCCCGGCTGCCGGCGCCTGATCCCACCCCTGTCGTGACCCGCCCCCTGCGCATCGCGTTCCTGAAGCCCGAGTTCGGCGTCGCCGGCGGGCTGGAGGCGGTCGTGGCGCAACTCGAGGCCGTCGCCCGAGCCGACGGGCACGAGGTGGCGCGCCTCGGCGTCGACATGCGGCCGCCGAGCGCGACGGTGGCCGGGCTCGACATTCCGCGCCCGGTCTGGGACGCCGCGCCCGAGTACTTCCCGTACCTCGCCGGGCGGGCCGAGTTCGACCGCCTGGACACCCGCCGGTACGACCTCGTGGTGTCGACCCAGGCGCCGTCGTTCTCCGTGCGCCACCCCCACCACCTCTCGGTCTTCTACCACCACCACCGCGTGTACTACGACCTTGAGGACGTGTACCTCCGGGCCGGATTCGCGGCCGACGAGACCATCCACCGCGAGGCCGGCAAGCTCATCCGGGAACTGGACCAGCCATGTCTGGAGCGGGTCAGCTGGTTCCTCGCCGGTTCGGCCGCGGTCGCCGAACGGATCCAGCGCTTCAACGGGCTCACCAACGCCAGCGTCTTCCGCGCCGGCCTGATCGTCGGCCCCGAGGGCGAACGCCAGCCGGCCACGGTCGAGCCCGGCCGCGGCGCGGTGCTGAGCGTCGGCCGCCACGAGTTCCCCAAGCGCACCGAGCTGGTGGTCGCCGCCGCCCACCTGCTGCCCGACGTCGAGGTCGCGCTCGTGGGGACCGGGGGGCGCGAAGCATGGGCCAAGGCGCTCGACCACCGGCTCACCGCCACCGGCGCCGACCCAGGCGCGCTCACCGAGACCGAGACCTGGTGCAACACCGGCCGCGGCGCGGCAGCGGTCCCCGACGGCCACCGGTCCAACGTCGAGTTCGCGGGCCGGGTCAGCGATGCGGAGCTGGCCCAGCGCTTCGCCGATGCTCCCTGCGTGGTCGCCCCGGCGTACCAGGAGGACTACGGGCTCACCGCCATCGAGGCCATGGCCCAGGCCAAGCCCGTGATCGTGTGCGCCGACGGCGGCGGGCTCACCGAGCTGGTCGACCACGAGCGCACCGGCCTCGTCGTGGACCCGACCCCGGCGGCCATCGCCGCCGCCATCGAGCGCCTCACGTCGGACCCGGACCTCGCCGCCGAGCTGGGCGCCAACGGCCTCCGGCGGGCGGCCGAGCTGTCCTGGGACGCCGCCGCCGACGAGTTCCGCGCCGGCATCGAGCAGGTCCTGGCATGAAGATCGCCGTCGTCGCCCCCTCCCCCGTGCCGTTCACCCGCGGAGGAGCCGAGCGCGCCCTGTGGGGGATCCAGCAGGCCATCAACGACCTCACGCACCACG
>CAZCVS010000415.1:0-3000 GCA_964501845.1 uncultured Iamiaceae bacterium | reverse complement strand
GCCCCGAGGGTCCGTTCGACGCGGCGAGCCGTGATCTGATCCGGCACCCAGATCCACGGCACGGTCCCGAGGGCGAACATCGGAGCGCCCCACGCCAGCGCCGCCTGGTCGCCGCCCTGGGCCCAACCTTCGGTGGAGAGATCGTCCAGGTTCGGTGACTGACGCTCGAACGCGATGGGGTCGGGGACCGAGGCGACAGGGTTCGCTCGCAGCGGCCGCCACACCGCCGCAAGCGCCCAAAACAGATCGGGTAGCGCCGGCTCGCCGGACGGCAGGATCAGCCCGGCATCCCGCAGGAGGCCGGCCGCGTCGCTCACCGTCGATGCGGCCATGCTCGCTCGACGAGCGACGGACCGGATCGACGGCGGTCCTGCGGGGTCACCGAGGAGCAGAGCCGCGGCATAGCTGATCCCGGCTCGCCCTCGGATCGGCCCATCGCTGGCCGGAGCGGCGAGCGATGGGCCACCGGGCACGGAGTTCTCCGTTGTGGATGGCAGCCGGATCTCCAGTTCCGTTGACCCGTGCCGCAGGCGCAGCTCGCTGCGCCGGTCGAGCCAGCCCCAGCTCGGCACCGAGGCGAGGTACTCCTTGGCCCCGGTCGAGATCTGATCGGCGACGACGAGGTGAGCGCCCCGCGTCGCGGTGGCAACCAGCATCCTTGCCTCACGGGGAGAGAGCGAACTGCGCTGGTGCACCTTGGCGTGCCACGGCTTCGACCCAACGCCCTCCACCGTCACGCGGTCGGGAGGCGCCAGCAGCGTGATCGACAAGCCCGCGCTGTGGTTGGCGATCGTGGTGAGGTCTTCGATGGCCAGCGCCGATTGATCGGCCCGACCCGTCCTGATCGCTGGCATGTCGACACCTCCTGCCCGGCTGGGGCACCAGCATACAGCGTTCGGTGTTCGGTGGCTACCGAACACCGAACGATCGTATTCAGCTTGGGAAGCTGCCCGAAGAGGGGTTCGCTGACCTGCGGCTTGGCCCGTTCGCCCAGGTCAGCACCTGGTCTGGTGTACCAGCCCACCCCACGCCGTGACCCCCATTCCCGTTCCGTAGGGTCACGCTAGGGTCACGCCGATTCGGGCCGAGGCCCTCAGTGCTCTCAGCTGAGGGCGGGCCCCGAGGCCGGGTGCAGGGCCGTCGCCGGAGGGGAGGGCGGCCGGTAGCCTCGCCTTCATGGCGAGGACGCCGAAGCTCGATCTGGAACTGCGATCCGTCGTGGACCGTGCCCGTGAGTTGGCGCGCGGGCGCGGTGAGCTTCTCGATGGTCCGGGAGCACCGCCATCTGAAGGCCTGTCCTCAGCGATCCGCGCCGCGGTCGCCGATTGGGCGGACAGCGGCGACTACGACCGCGCCGTGGCAGAGATCGTGGCGAACGACCCCGACCTCTAGACCCAGTAGCTCTGTGACGATCATCGGCGAGGTTCGCCGCGCCACTGAAGCGCACCTCGCCCGGTTCGAAGCAGCAGCCGCGAACCTGAGGCACAGGCCGAACGGGGGTGCGCACCAAGCTTCAGCAGCTCGAGATCGACACAGTTCGGGCGAAGGCCGATGACCTTCGAGCTGAGCTGGAGGCCTATGAGGCTCTCTGAGGCAGTGAAGCCGATGTGCCCCAGGGCCGTTGATCGGTAGAACACGGGCGCTCGGCGGGAATGGCGGGGGTAGCGTGGTGTTCATGGATGTCACCGCGCTCATCGAGACCCGTCCAGGTGTGCGGAGCGGCAAGCCTTGCTTCGTCGGCACCCGGATCGCGGTCTACGACGTCCTGGAGTACCTGGCATCGGGCATGACCACCGCGGAGATAGTCGCCGACTTCCCGGAGTTGTCGCCTGAGCACGTCCGAGCCGCCCTTGAGTTCGCTGCGCTTCGTGAACGCCGCCTCGCCACGGCGTGAAGCTCCTTCTCGACCAGAACCTCTCACGACGCCTGGTCGGTCACTTGCGGGACGCGTTCCCGGAGAGCGTGCACGTCACCAGCCTCGACCTCGACACCGCGGCTGATCGCGAGATCTGGGACTTCGCCCGAGAGCACGACTACCTGATCGTCTCGAAGGACTCGGACTCCGGCAGCTCGCGTTCCTGCACGGTCCGCCACCGAAGGTGCTGTGGTTGCGGGTGGGCAACACCTCCACGGTCAGCATCCTCCAACTGCTCCTCGACAACATCGAGGCCATCGAAGAGTTCGCAGTGACCGAAGACGAAGCCCTCCTCGTCCTGCCTCACCTCACCGACGCCTGATCTCGCCACTGCGCCGAGGCGACCTCGACCTGGACCGACGTGAGGTCTCGATCGTCCGACAGCGCCAGCTCGACCGTCACGGCAACCACCTCGTCGGCTCGCCCAAGTCCGACGCTGGCCGGCGCGTCTTGAACCTCCCGAAGTCACTCATCGCTGACCTCAGCGCCCACATCGACGAGTTCGGGCAGCCACAGGTAGGCGAAGCCTCGCTTCCGCCGAAACGCGATCTGGCTCTTCGTGGTGCGGACCTCGATGGGGCCGAGCGTGTCGAGACAGCCGTTGACCTGCTCGTAGACCGACTTGGGCGATTGGATGCCCGTCGAGGAAGGCTGCCGGGTCCACGCCACGAGCGTGGCACATCGGGTCGCAGGCGCCCCGTCCCTGCAACCGGCGACCGGACAGCGCAACACTGTGCCGGTGAGCAGCGAAACGAACGGGACGGGCCATCACGGCCCCGTGGCGTCGGCCGCTGTCCTGGTGCTGCTCGGGGCTTCAGCCGTCGCTCTGGCCGTCGCTCCTGCGGTGCTCGACCGGTCCTACTCGTGGGTCGAGCACACGACGAGCCAGGCCGGCGGCCAAGGGGTGGACGGGGCGTGGATGGCCCGACTCGGGTTCGTGCTGTTCGGCCTCGCCGTGATCTGGTTGGCCCACGGCAAGGCCGGCACATGGCGCCAGCCGGCCACGGCGCTGCACGTCGCCTTCGGGGTGTGCCTCTTCGGCGTCGCCACGTTCTCGCTCAGGTCCTGGCAGTCCGGCGTTCCGT
>CAZCVS010000414.1:0-3004 GCA_964501845.1 uncultured Iamiaceae bacterium | reverse complement strand
GAGGTCGAGGACTTCCCCGCGTTCATCGTGGTCGACGACAAGGGCAACGACTTCTTCGAGCAGGTCACCACGCCGGTGGCGCTGGGCTCGAAGGACTGATCGCTCCATGACGGCGACCGCCGCCGGCTCGGTGCTGGCGTTCGACCTGGTGATGCCCCCGTGGTGGGGCATCCTCCTCGCGGTCGTCTTGGTGATCCTGGGCGGGATCACCGCCACCAGCTTCGCCGGGCCGAACCTGGCCGCCGTGGGCGTCAGCCCCGACGACCTCCTGCTGGTGCGGCCCGTCGGCCTCGTCCGGATCTGGGCGCTCAGCAAGGGCCACGAGTGCCCCGTCACCGCCATCACCGACGTCGGCGTGTCCGAGCGCAAGAGCCTGGTCAAGGGGTGGAGGTTCCCCGGCACCCACCTCCCCGGCGTGATGACCGCGGGCACGTTCCGAGCACACGGCGACAAGGACCTCTGGATGGCCGGCCGAGCCAAGGAGGTCCTGGTGATCGAGCTCCACGACCAGCCCTACCGCCACCTCATCGTCCAGGTCGAGGACCCCCACGCCGCGGTCGAAGCCCTGAGGGCCGCCATGAACCGCGAGCGCTGACACACGTCTGAGCAGCTGGCTCGTCATGTTTCGAGTCTGCGAACTCCTCCGGAGATCGGTTGGCAAGCGGCGGCGGTGGTGGTTGGATGTCGCCACCGAGGAAAGGAGGTGGTCCACATCAACGACAGTTCTCATGGGACTTCGGAGGTGGCCGGTCGCTAGAGCGACCGACTGGGCGACTGGCGATTACCCGCCGGCCACCCGTCGACTCGGTGTCCGGGGCTCGTCCCACCGGTACAAACCATCGGGTCGGTGAACCAGTACGTGCGCGAGGGGAGGTGGCTTCGGCCGCCTCCCCTCCGTCGTTCTCGGGCCGCGACCGCCCCACCTCAGGATCTCCCTCGATATGGGTCACAACTCCGTACATGGCGCGGACAACTGACCCAAATGGTCGGAGCGGCCCAGGCTGCCGCCTGTTTGGGTCACAACTCCGCCCGTGTTGCGGACAACAGGCCCAAATGGTCAGGCGAGGGTGACGAGCTCGAGGAAGTCGTCGTGCCAGTGGTCGACGTTGCCGTCGGGCATGAGCAGGGCCCGGTCGGGGTCGAGGGCTTCGACGAACTCGGCGTCGTGGCTGACGACGATCAGGGTGCCGCCCCAGTTGCTGAGCGAGTCGGCCACCGCGGTGCGGGACCCGGGGTCGAGGTTGTTGGTGGGCTCGTCGAGCAGCAGCACGTTGTGCTTGCCCCCCACGAGCTGAGCGAGGGCGAGCTTGGTCTTCTCGCCACCGCTGAGGGTGGAGGCGTCCTGCCAGACCTTGTCGCCCACCAACCCGAACATGCCGAGCAGGCCGCGGATCTCGCCGTCGCCCATGCCACCGGTGGCCTCCTGCATGTGCTCGACCAGCGAGGCGCCCGAGCGGATGCCCTCGTGCTCCTGGGCGTAGTACCCGACCGACACGCCCATCCCCCACTTCACGGAGCCGAAGAGCGGCTCGGTCACCCCGGCCAACACCCGCAGCAGCGAGGTCTTGCCGGCGCCGTTGAGGCCCATCACCAGCACCCGGTCGCCTCGGCCGGCGTCGAACGTGACGTCCTCGAACACGTCGAGGCCCGGGTAGCTCACCGCGAGGTCGTCGGCCTCCAGCACCGTCTTGGCGCAGTGGGGCGGCGCGGGCAGCCGGAGCTTGAGGGTCTTGCGGGCCCGCACCGAGGTCGGGCCGTTCTCCTTGAGGCGGTCGATCCGCTTCTCCAGGCTGTGGGCCATGGAAGCCTTGGTGGCCTTGGCGCCGAAGCGGTCGACGATGTTCTGGAGGCGGTCGATCTCCTTGGCCTGCATGGCGATCTCCTTGGCCAGGCGCACCTCGTCGGCCTCGCGGGCGTTCACGTACTGCGTGTACGTGCCCTTGTACTCGTGCATCTGGCCGGTGGCCGTGTCGGCGCCGCGGTCGAGGTGGATGACGCGGGTGATGGCCTCGTCGAGCAGGTCGAGGTCGTGGCTGATGACGATGAGCGCGCCCCGGTAGCCGGCCAGGAAGTCCAGCATCCAGAGCTTGGCGTCGGCGTCGAGGTGGTTGGTGGGCTCGTCGAGGAGGAGCACGTCGGAACCGGCGAAGAGGATGCGGACCACCTCGACCCGGCGGCGCTGGCCGCCGGAGAGGGCGCCGAGCGGCAGGTCGAGCTTCTCGTCGGCCAGGCCGATGCCGGCGGCGAGGCGCCGGACCTCGGACTCGGCCGAGTAGCCGCCGTCCATGCGGAAGCGCTCCAGGGCTCGGGTGTAGCGCTCGATGTTGCGGGTGGACGGGTCGCCCTCCATCGCCACCTGGAGCTTCTCGATGCGCTCCAGCGCTTCGTCGAACCCCCGGCCCGACAGCACGTGGCGCAACGCGGTGATGTCGTCGGGGACCATGTCCAGGCGGGGGTCCTGGGGCAGGTAGCCCAGGCCGCCGTCGAAGCGGACGCTGCCGCCGGCGGCATCGTTGGCGCCGCCGATGACCTTGAGCATCGATGTCTTGCCGGCGCCGTTGCGGCCCACCAGGCCAACCTTCTCACCGGCGCGCACGGTGAACGAGATGCCGTCGATGAGCGTCACGCCACCCACATCGACCCGGAGGTTCGTCACCTGCAACACGGCGATCCAGGGTGCCAGACCAGCAGGTGGTTGCCACCATCTGATCGGCCGGTCATCCGCCATAGGGTGGGCGTCGACGACCGGAGGTGCAGTCGTGGGCTGGTTCAAGCGAGATCGCCGCGGCGGCAGTGGCTCCCCGGGCGCGGAACCGGGCCACGAGGAGCCGATCGAGATCGACCTCGGGATGCGCAAGGCGTGGGAGGTCGAGATGGAGGTCGAGCGCCTCAAGGGCGCCGGCCTGTCCACCTACCTGGTGGCCCAGCGGGAGGTGCCCGAGTTCGGCGACCTCGGCCCGAAGCACTGCCGCCTCTACGTCCGGCCCGACGACGAGCTGCGGGT